>NZ_JAUBSX010000005.1:0-169697 GCF_036704885.1 Microcoleus sp. F4-D5
TGTCATTGGTTTTCTCACAGGATGGTCTTGGATCTTACATTCTTTATCTCTAGCACATCTTTAGAAAAATGGTATAACTTGTACCCCAGAAAATCACGGTGCCGGCAATTGTAAATAATAACCCTGCCTTTGTACGCAAGCATTCAAGGCAGGGTTATTATTGAGTATTCGGAATTCTCTGCGGTGAAGCCAGGGCACTGCTGCCGAATTCGGCTGCCGAGCAGTGCACTACTCGCCTAATCGAGTTATTTTAGCGCTGCGTTCGGCCAACATCAGCAGTACATAAATAGTCATTACATAGCCGGCGGCCAGAATGGGAATAATTAGAGGAATATCGCGATAAATCATAATTAGAACCAAAAGTCAAGGACTAGGAGGAGGAGGACAAGTTCAAGACCTACTACATTAAGTCAGCACGCAAGACAATGCCTTGGTTCTGAAGGCCGCTTTTCCATATCAAGCCTGCGGGAACATTTAGGCGCTCCCGGTCATCAACAATGATTTACTGCTTTACAGATGCTTAAACAGCCTAAAACTATCCACTTTAGCTGCTTTGAGCTACCGTGCAAATAAGATGCGCTACTCTTAACTTCTGGAAACTTTTAGCCGCGAGGAACTAAAAATCTGTCCCAGAAATTTTCGCTGCGATCGACTAACAAGGCTGGATCTACGAAACTTTTACAGGCACCTAAAAGTTACCTGCCAGTCTGGCTGTACTTAATGTATAGAATTGTTGAAATCCTTAATAGCCATAATAACACAGGGTTTCTGGGATTTAGAGATTTTTTGGCAGTGTCCTTAACAATTCGATACAATAGGGACAACCCATCTGGCCGGGGGCTACTCGTCGTCTCTGGCAGTCGGGTCACTCCCATCGGCTTGCAGATGACAAATAACTCGCGATCGCCTAAATTTTTCTTTTCTATTGCAGAGAATTACCTTAAAATAAAGATATGATATGTAAAATTTTGTTACTTTACGGCTTGAGTCGGCGTATCCATGATCTCTAGCACTCTCCTATTTTCCTCGGTTGAAGAAGACCTGCGACTGTTGACAGAAAACTTAAAACAGTTAGTGGGTGCCCGTCATCCCATCTTGTACGCGGCTGCAGAATACTTATTCGGCACAAAGGGAAAACGAGTGAGACCCGCAATCGTTCTGTTGATGGCCCGGACAACTATGCCCGATGGGGAAATCACGGAAAAACACCGCCGCCTCGCTGAAATCACGGAAATGATCCACACAGCTAGTCTAGTGCACGACGACGTGGTTGACGAGTCGGATCTGCGGCGGGGAGTGCCGACGGTTCACAGTCGGTTTAACAACCGAGTGGCAGTATTGGCAGGAGATTTTCTGTTTGCTCAATCTTCCTGGCATTTGGCAAATCTCGACAACCTGCCAGTAGTCAAACTGCTTTCAGAAGTGATTATGGATTTAGCTGAGGGGGAAATTCAACAGGGACTAAATGGATTTGACACCAGCTTGTCGATCGAAGCGTACCTAGAAAAAAGTTATTACAAAACAGCGTCTTTAATTGCCAATAGTTCCAAAGCAGCGGGCTGTTTGAGCGAGGTTTCAGTGGAAATAGCAGACGACTTGTACAACTACGGTCGCAACATTGGTTTGGCATTCCAAATAGTAGATGATATATTAGATTTCACCGCTTCAACGGAAACTTTGGGCAAACCAGCAGGCTCGGATCTCAGAAGCGGTAATCTGACAGCACCAGCACTATTTGCCCTAGAAGAAAAGCCTTTCTTGGAAGTTCTCGTCGATCGCGAGTTTGCTCAAGAAGGAGATATAGAGCAGGCCCTGGCACTGGTAGAAGATTCTAAAGGCATAGAGCGATCGCGAGAACTAGCAACAAATCACGCACAGAAAGCCGTCGAATACTTAGCTGCGCTGCCCCATTCAGAGTCCCGTCAAGCTTTGATTGATTTGGCTGAATACGTTTTGAGCAGACTTTATTAGAGGTTAAAAAGTTACACTTTTAGGACTTACGCAAGAAATTATTTTTTACACTATCTGTAGTGCTAAGGTGCGGTGTGCATCGCCCTACAGTTATAGTCTGCGCGTCCAAGACCGACTTTATTGGTAATGGGGAATTGGTAATGGGTAATGCCCAATACCTAATCCCCTATTACCAATTAATAGAAAATTGAGTTGTTTAGGCAATATCCGGCGGTGGAGCAGATCGATACTGTTGCAAGTAAACGTTAATTAAGCTCTGTATTTGCTCGCGAGGGATTTCCGTCCCCACTTCCTGATTGCCTGGACTTTCAAAAAAAACAATGCTGTCTAGACCTTCAAGAGCTATCATCTGAAATAAAATGTGAGTGACAGGCAAAGTCACCGGTCTGAGGCGATCGCCCCCAGCCGTAGCCGCCTGCGACGCATCTTTAAGACTGCTCCAAGCATAAATCACCCTCTTCTCCCGTCCCGGTTGCTTGAGATTGCTCAAAACCACGATCGCCCAACTTTGGTCTACCGCTTGCAGGATCGAGTAGTCGAGGTGCTGTAGCTGTTGGGCAATTAACACCAGGGCCGGAGCGATCGCCTTTAAGATTTGTGGGGTCGAACCGTCGGGCGGAGCTTTTTCGATCAGTGCTTGAATCTGTTGGTCTAAATCCATCAGTCAGTTAATTTGAGATTTGAGTTTAAGAATTTCAGGGTAACAGGTGGGAGTCCAAGTATGTGATACCCAGCACTGCCCACTATAAAATGTAAAATCCTAAATTTAAAGTCGCAGGGTGTGCTAGTTTCATTGTTAGCTGTAAACTATCATGCGGGAAATCTGCCAGAGCGTGGAAACCATCTTTCAACTGCTGTTAGACGAACTCAAAAAGTCCACTCGCGCGTCTGAGCAGAACTGCCGGGATGTAGCAGGACGACTCGCAGCAGAAGTCAACAGGATATGCACCGAAAGCCAGCGGATTCAAGCCTCTGGAGACATAGAAGGTTCGGCTCTAAGTCTCGCCCAGCACCGCTTGCAACAATGCCTCCACTATCACAATTTAGGTTCCGGGCCCGGGCGAGTAGAATTGCACAGTACCCTCAGCGCGATCGTCTATCGCTACATCACTCCTCCGCAGGTGCAGTCTAGCTATCAGGCGCGAGTAGAACTGATCAAAGATTTTTTGCAAGGATTTTATCTCGAAGCTTTAAAGGCATTCCGGCGCGAAACCCAACTGCCACCTACCTACAGTCCCCGCACTCGCTTAGAACTAGCAGAGTACATGGCTTTTGTAGAGCGCTTCGGCAAGCGGCGCATTCCTTTGCCTAGGAACCGCAGCCAGCAACTAATTATTTTACGGGCCCAAACCTTTTCCCAGCAGCAGCCCAAAGAAACGTCCGTAGATATGGAACAAGCCGCCGACGGAGGGGCTTCTGATTCCGACCAAACTTGGAATGACACCTCGGTGCACTCAGTGCGGGAAGCGATGGCCGGACAGGGTTCGGCGGCAATTCGTCCGCTAGGCGACGAGTCAGAATCTCTGCGGCAAAACGTGATTGACGAATTAGTCGCTTACTTGAAAGAGCGCAACCAACAAGACTGCGCCGATTACTTCGTGCTGCGCTTGCAAGACTTACCGACTAATGAAATAGAGTCGCTCCTGGGCATAACTCCCCGCCAAAGAGACTATTTGCAGCAGCGCTTCAAGTATCATTTGCTCAGGTTCGCCATGTCGCACCGCTGGGAACTCGTTCACCAGTGGCTGGAAGCAGACTTAGATCGAAATCTGGGTTTGCTGCCTTCTCAATGGCAAGATTTTGGTGAGCAAATTGGCCCAGAGGGACAGCGTTTGCTAAAGTTGAAGCAACAGGGTCTGTCAGAGTCAGCGATCGCCCAAACCCTCGGCAGCACGGTAGCCCAGGTACAGAAGCGGTGGTTTAAATTGCTGGAACTTGCGTGGGAATTGCGAAATCGTTCAGATTCCGGAGAAGGGGCATCTAGTGATGAATAACGAAACGAACAGGGATGCAGAGGCTTTCGAGCGCCATTTTTTAGACTGGATATTGCAGGCGCCAATAGCGAATGCCTCTAGCCAAGATGAGGAAAACCTCAATCCGCCCCCTCGCTCACAAGAGTGGGGCGACACAGAAGAGAATTCCGGGGTGGAATACTGGGAATGGGACGAACCAGACCCGCTGGACTATCAAGTGGGGGCGCACAGCAATGCACCCGCACAACCGCTGACAATTGGAGAAATACCGACCGTGCAAGACCGTTTTCAGACCTTGTTAAAAGAAAGGCTTAGAGCCGAAATAGAATCTAACCCCCCGCTGTTCCCCTGGGAAACAGAATTCAAAAGCTACGACCACGATTACCCAGACGATGTAGCCCCGCAATGGGTTCCTCCCCTACACCTCTGGACTCCCCAACTACAAAATATCAGGTGGGGCCGCCTGCCAATTCCGATCGCCCAAGAGGTTTTTGCTCAACTGCTAGAACCTTGTCAGGAACTGGTAATGTCGTCGCTACGGCAAGGCTCGAAGTTAGTTCGCGCTGTAGATGGCTTGTTTCCGGGCCAGTCTCAGGAACTCAACGAGTTAGCTGGTTTAGTGCTCAGAGGTTCTTTGCGGGGACTTCTAGATTTAGAAGATTTCCCGAATTACGAAGCAGCGAGTACCGATCAACAAATGGTGCTGTCTCTGTTGGCCGCCAAGGAAATCATTGAGTCTCTAACTTTGGATTGTCCTGTGAATCAGCCGCCGGTTTCGCGGGAGTGGCTGACTGGTTTGGGTTCGCTGACTCTGGAGGCTCAATACCTGTCGAACCCCAACAGAGAACAGCCAATGCCGTGTTTAAGAGTTGAGTGCCAATTTCCGGGGGCAGGAAGTTTGGAACTCAAGGGAGGAGATGCCGAAGCAACAGCACATCGTCCGAATTCCGGGCATTTAAGTGTGGAGTTGTTTGACCCACAACCTGACAAGACTTATGCCCTAGAAGTTCGATTCCAAAACTTCGAGACCAGACCTTTGATGTTTGCTATTCGTCCTATTTTGGCAGGACAAGATAGCAACTAAAAAAGTCTAATTAGAGTAAATAATTTAGGTTTTTACTCTGTGGTTTGACCTCACACAAAAAACAGATGCAATCCCTCGACTTCTGTCGTGGTAAGCGAAAAAGTTTAGATTTTAGTTCAAGCCCCAGATTCATCTGTGAAGTTAATCTGTGGATTCAATCTAAAATCTAATGACAGAGAAATAAGGTTTAGATATTAGTTAAAACCCAGATTTATCTGTGGATAAAATCTAAAATCTAAAATCTAAAATCTAAAATCGTTGGATGGGTGCACATGACAACTGATAACCTGCGAAATATACCTGTTCTGGGTAAACTGTGGGAGCAGATCGAGGCCATGCCTCCGCCGGTGGTTGAGGATTCTTTACTGCTGCGAATCCTAGTTCAGTTGTTGGTAATTGTGGGAATTGTAGCTACTGACGTTGCTGCTGAAGAAGCCCTGAACCTGTGGGCTGTGCCTGTTAGTATTGTGGGAGCAACTTGGAGTTGGTATCGCCGCCGCGATCGCAATGTAGCTGCTAAGTTCTGCATAGCTATTGGAATGCTGGTGGCGCTGTTCGCTTTTTTTAGCCGCTTGGTTGGAGAATTGAATGATACGCGGTTAGTTTTGGCGCAACTATTAATTCAACTTCAAGTGCTGCACAGTTTCGATTTGCCCCGCCGCAAGGATTTGGGCTATTCGATGGTAATCGGGCTAATTTTGTTAGGGGTAGCAGCGACTCTCAGCCAAACCTTGACTTTTGGGCCGCTGTTGTTGGTGTTTTTGGCTTTAGCGCTTCCGACTTTGGTTTTGGATTATCGATCGCGCTTGGGACTCTCAAAGGTAGAAAATAGAAAACAGAAGGTAGAAGGTCAAGAAAAAAACAATAACTGGTCGTTATTTGGGGCTACTTTGTCTCCCAAGTATTTTGGTTTTTTGCTGATGATAACTGTCGGGTTGGGGCTGACTATTTTTGCGTTTTTGCCGCGCCTCCCAGGCTATCAGTTGCGGACTTTTCCGGTGAGTGCTCCTATTGAATATCAGGGCGAGTTTGACTCCCGCAGCATTCTGAATCCTGGGTATGTCAGAGGGGGAAATAAAAAAGGGACTGGCGGAGGCAGTGGGAGAAACCCAGACTCGGGGCCAGGAGAGGTAGACTCTACTTTTTATTACGGTTTCAACCAGCGCATCAATCAAAATTTGCGGGGGGAAATGAAACCCCAAGTGGTGATGCGGGTGCGATCGCAGGCTGCGGGTTTTTGGCGGGTGTTGGGCTTCGACAAATACACCGGTCAGGGTTGGGAAATTTCTCGCAACGAACAAGCTCAAACGGTGAATAGACCTAGGTGGTCTTATCAATTTTATCTGAATCCTTTTCCCAATGCGCCTCGGACTCAAGAGGTGATTCAAAGTTATACTATTGTTGCTCAGTTGCCGAATTTGATTCCGGCTTTAAACAAGCCGAGAGAACTTTATTTTCCGACGACAGAGGTGGCAGTTGATGCGGAGGGGGGTTTGCGATCGCCTGTGGAATTGGCGGATGGTTTGACTTATACGGTGATTTCAAATGTGCCTTTTCGCGATCGCTCTTTGTTGGGTAAAACTGGTACTAATTACCCGAAAAATATTCGCAATTTCTATTTGGATGTGCCGCCGGAAATTGCCCAGAAGGTGCGAGAAAAAACAGAAGAAATATTGGCGGCAAGAACTAGAGTATCTCAGTCGGACAGACCGATAGATTCTCCTTACGAAAAAGCTTTGTACTTAGCTCAATATTTGAAGCAAAACCCGAATTACAAAATAGAAAAAGCCTTGCCTTACTTAGAAGAAGGTGAAGATTTAGTCGAGGGTTTTCTGTTTGGTTACAAAAATACCCAGGATGGCAAAAAAGTTACAGGTGGATATCCAGACCACTTTTCGACGGTACTGACAATTATGTTGAGATCGATCGGGATTCCGGCGCGAATGGCGGGCGGTTTCGATACGGGGGAATTTAACCCGTTTACTGGTTACTATGTTGTGAAAAATACCGATGCTTTCTTGATGACGGAGGTATATTTTCCCAATAATGGCTGGTTTGGTTTTAATCCGATTCCCGGTTATCCGCTGATTCCGGCTTCGGTGGAAGACAACCAGACTTTTAGTGCGATCGAATCGTTTTGGAAGTGGATCGCGGGTTGGCTACCGACTCCTCTCAGAAGCGGGCTGGATTCAGTTATAGGTTTTCTAATTGGCTGGATAACTTTGATTGTGGGCTGGTTTCTGGGACAATTTGCTAAGGGTTGGGTGGGGTTATTTACTGGTTTGATTGCTGCGATCGCATTTGGCTTTATTGGCTGGTTAATTTGGCAAGTGTGGCGCAAGTGGCGCCACCGCCGCTGGCTGGCGAAGTTGCCGCCGGTGGAGGGGGTTTATCAGGAAATGCTGAAGGATTTGGCGAGTAGGGGATTTGCCAAGCAGAAAGCTCAAACGCCTTTGGAGTATGCTGAGGCAATGCGCGGTAATCACGCAATTGATGAAGCTGAGGTGATTGATGAAGTTTCGCAAGCTTACGTGCGTTGGAAGTATGGCGGCGAAGCGGGTAATTTGAACCAGTTGCGGCAGTTGGTGGAAAATTTGAGGCGATCGCACTTAAAGAAACTGAAAAAGTTAAGATAAAAATCAGTGATTGAAGTCGCTTCTACAGAAATACGAGTTACTGTACAGAAGTGCTAAACGCGCCGCCAATGTTTCAACGACCATCCCGATTAGGGGTGGGTTGAAAGATCGGGATTTGGTTCGTTCTATGGAATGATGGGGTGAGTTTCAACAACCATCCCGACTAGGAGTGGGTTGAAAGTCCTATTATTGCGACTGAAGAGCTCGCAGCAAGCCATCGAGGTTTCAGCGATCGTTGTAGGTGGGTTGAAAGAAGGTTCAAGTTCTTTTTTACTCTCGTAACCAAGGTCGTCTATCAAAACCTTCTATTTGTCAAATGGACAGCATTCTGTCAACAGAGACAAATAATTTAGCAACACGGACAGCAACCTATCAACGCGGTCAAATAATTTGACACTCAACAATTGACACTCGACAAAATTTGGGAATACAATCTGCTATGCGGATAAAAGGACTTGAACCTTCACTCCTCTCGGAACCAGAACCTAAATCTGGCGCGTCTACCAATTCCGCCATATCCGCATTTTGAGACTTAAACACTATAGCACACAACAGAGCGATCGGTCAATCGATTTTAGATTTTAGATTTTAGATTGAAGAAAGCGACCAACTGATAAATCCGCAGGCTGATGACCACATTGCTCGATAGATTTTAGATTTTAGATTTTAGATTTTAGATTGAAGAAAGCGACCAACTGATAAATCCGCAGGCTGATGACCACATTGCTCGATCGATTTTAGATTTTAGATTTTAGATTTTGGATAGATAAAACAAAGCGACCTACTGATAAATCCGCAAGCTGATGACCACATTGCTCGATCGCTCAACATTGAGAAACCCGGTCATTTTTGGACACCGGGTTCAATCATGAGTTATCGCCACAGCAATTTTCCGTATTTTTCACTTGTCACTTACTTTTGGCCCAGCGCTTTCCAGGTTGTTTCGTCCACCATGCCGCTAGCCGTCAAACCCTTATACTGCTGAAAGTTCTTGACAGCCGTAGCAGTGCGAGCGCCAAAAATGCCGTCGATGGGACCGGGATCGTAACCCTGTATTTCCAAACGCACCTGTAGCGTCTTCACCTTGGAACCGACAGCGCCTTTATTTAAAAGAGTTGGAGGATTGCCAGGAACAGCAGCATTGCCCAGAATTGGAGCATTGCTCTGCACAGTTTCAGGATCAGAGGCCGGATCTGCAGCTAAAGCTGTCCAAGTTTCTTTGTCCACAATGCCGTCTGCCTGCAAACCCTTAGACTGCTGAAAGGCACGGACCGCTGATGTAGTGCGAGAGCCATAGGAACCGTCGATCGTCCCTACCTTGAAACTGTGCACCTGCAAGCGCTGCTGTATGGCTGCGACTTCTGGCCCGTCAGCTCCCGCCGAGATAGTTTTCTCCTTTCTCACTGGCGGCTGCTCGCCGGCGTAAAAAGGCTTGTTAAACATATCTTGTTGCGAATTTCCCTCGGCGGGCGATGCCGACGCACCCGGATCGGCGGGAGCGGCAAAGTCTCTGCGGTACTGTTCCTGCACCAAGGGTTGGGAGTCGAAGGCAGCAGTTGCCTTTCTGGTCAAGGCGGGAACGAGCAGAGAGATCAAGCTGAAAATTGTAACAGTAGTCACACGCATAAATTTTATCCTGTTAGTCATGTTTGACAAGGTTTCGCTGTTTTCAAGTTTCTCAATCTAATTGTATTACCCGGACTGCTTTCTGAGAAAGATAACAGAATGAAGAAGGAAGAAGGCTCTTCCACTTCGCGAGTGGGTAACAAAAAGTCCGAGGGAAGGGGTAATAGACCGCATTGGTTTGGGCCATTAAGAACTTTATAACCGTCGGGCGCGGTTGCTATATCTGCCACAGCTTCTAGAAGTTCGGCAATGGGGACTGCCGCACCCAGAAGTTATGAGTTGGAAGCAGGGACGGGTTCGCACTATTCCTCAGAAACCCGGTTGATTCCGAGATGTTTTGTTACTAAAGCCAATATTTTAGTAGAAACCGCGTTTCTTCGCCTCAGTCCTCTTGTAGAAAACCTGCTGTCATTCACAAATCTTTACGGGCGGGTTGTGTAAAAAGTCGATCGGTGAGAGACCAAGTTTTTTCGTTCAACCAGCCCGTAAGAAGCAAAAGTCGCCACTTATCGGTTCGCGTGTTCTGCCAATAAAGCCTTGGCTCTCGGCTTGTAAATCAGATAAAACAGCGCTTCTATGTAGCGGAGCATATCTTCGCGGTTTTCCTGGGACGAGTAGTTATAGAAACCGTAAGTCCGCGCCAGCGCCAGCAGCTTGGTCGTGTGAATTTTCCATGTATACGTGCTGTAAACTCGGTCAATTCCTCGCGTTGAAATTTCATACCAATAGTTGGGATTTTGTTCGCATTTCGATAAAAAATCTAGAATTTTTTGGGCGGTTTCCGGGTGGTTGGTCGGGTTGATATAAAACCCATTTACGCCATCTTGAATAATTTCCAGCGGGCCGCCAAACTGCGTCCCGAAAGTGGGAATGCCGGTAATCATTGCTTCGAGAATTGTCAAGCCGAAAGCTTCAAATAAGGCTGGCTGAACAAATATACCTTGGCCGTCGGCGATTACCCGGTAGATTTCGCCGGACAGACTGTTGGAAAGCCTCACTCCCAGCCAGCGAATTTTACCGTGAAGGTTGTATTGGTCGATAATTGCGTAAAGCTTTTTAATTTCTTCTGCTTCTTCGTAGTCTTCGGTTTCTTCGACGCGCAGCTTGCCAGCTACTAGAATTAAGTTGCATTTTTCTTGCAATTCCTGGCTTTTTCCAAACAATTCTGCTAAGCCTGTCAGATTTTTAATGCGATCGAGCCGGGCGATCGAAAATAAAGGGCGCTTTTGCGGGTCGTCGAGTTTTCCAAAGACTTGTTCGGGGTCTTCTAGAGTAAACAGGAGTTCGTTGAGCCGATCGCGATCGCCTTGCACCCGGTCTTCTATCCGCGTGTAAGGAAAGTATACGCTTTCGTTGACTCCCGGCGGCACGACGTTGAATTTAGGGCTGAACAGTTCAATCCCGTTGACAACGTGGTACAAATCCGGCATCGTAAAACAATGGTAAGATTCGTACTGGCCGACACTATCGGGTTTGCCCACAATCTCTTGATAGGTGCTGCTGACAATACAATTAGCTGCATTCATAGCAATTATATCGGCAGTAAATTGCAGCGCAAAATGGTATTTGTCCTCTGATTCTTGCCAGTAGAGATTGCTGAGCAAATATTTAGATTTTTCCAGCGCATGGGCAATATTGCACTGAGTAATTTTGAGTTTGCGAGACAGCAAAAACGCTACCAAGTTGCCGTCGGAATAGTTGCCGACAATTAAATCTGGCTTGCCCTGAAACTCAGCCAGCAGTTCTTTTTCTGCATCGATCGCGTAAGTCTCCAAATAAGGCCAAATCTCGAACCGCGAAATCCAATTTTGAGTCATTTTAGGATTAAAATCGCGGAAGGGAACCCGCAAAATCCAAGCATTTTCTGTGCCGTGAACTTTTTCCAAACGTTCGTTGCAGCGGGTGCCATCGCTGTTAGGAATTAACCGGGTGAGAATAATTACTTTAGGTTTGACGCCTAAATAATCGAGACCGGCAAGATGAATGTCTTCTTGCAGTTGTTTCTCTAAATTCTTGGCTTGATCGAGGACATAAACTACCTGCCCTCCCGTATCCGGCCGCCCCAAAACCCCTTCTTGGCCGAACCAGCCGTGAGGAGAAACTAGGACGATTTTGAAAATCATCGGGATACGAGAAATAAATGCTTCTAAGGTTTGCGGATCGGGGGAATCAATTAATTCGTCAAAAATTCCTAGGGTTTCATGTACGCGGGCTGCGGTATTTCCCCAACCGGCCTCCAAACCCATCATTTGCAGGACAAATCGAAATGTTTCGTAGGGTTCTTCTTGAGAAAGTTCGCTGACAAAGGTGAGGGCTTTTTTGACTTGTTCTGAAAGTTGTTCTTGAGATTTTATGCGATCGTTAATTAGTAACTGTACGCCGTTGCAGCGGTGAATCCGCAAGAAATTAAATAGAGTTTCCTGCCACTGTCTGGGGTCTTGAAACAGTTTGCTGGACAGGTATCGGTTGAGGAATTTCACTCCTTTGCCGATGTTTTTGGGGTCGCGAATTGTGGGGGAATAGTCGTAAAACGGGCCGAAATCTAGTTCGAGAATGTCGCCTTCTTGGGGGTGAAAGTGGTTGACGAAACGATCGCGCGCGTCGAGCAATTCTTGCACTGTCATCGGTTCGATTGTCAAGTCGTCTCCAACTCGCACTATTTCTATAGTAGCAATTTTTGGCCGCACCAGGACGCAAAGGCTGCCATCTTCGAGAATAATTTCCTGAACGCAGTAAATCAGTTTGCTCAAATGAGAAGATTGATGGAACTGTTCGGGCTTTTCGTATTTGGTGCAGTAAGCCGCAAAAGCATTAACTATGTCGTTTCGCAGTAAATATTTCTTTCCCAAAGCCCGTAAATCGCTGGCAAACTGACGCAAGTCCGTTTTTTCGTCACTGCCGATAACAGCCTGAAACAGTTCGGACATATATATATATACTCCCTTATTTAAGATTTTTGATGCCGCTGTGAAAATAGGCGATACTGTCTTAGTATCGCCATTTTTTTTATGCTACTACTTTTTTTAATGTCATTTTAAAGTCTGCAAAGTGAACTTGCTATCTCTCAAATGACATAAAATTCCCCGTATTTGTGGCGAATGTAGCGGATAAAGGGATCGATAGTTAAAGGTGAACCTGTAACCCGATCGATCAATTCGACGGCAGTGTATTTGCGGCCGTGCTGATAGATATTTTGTTTTAGCCAGTCGTGGAGTACGGTAAAATTGCCCTGTTCTATTTCTACGGGAATTTCAGGATTGAGTTTTACTGCTGTTTCGTAGAATTGGGCGCTCATCAAGTTGCCTAGGGTGTAACCTTGGAACATTCCGCCGATCGTACCAACATACCAGTGAACATCTTGCATCGCGCCTTCGCTGTCGGTAGCGGGGACAACGCCGAGGTCGGTTCTATAGCGTTCGTTCCAGGCTTCGGGGAGGTCTCGCACTGCTAGTTTTCCCTCTACCATTGCCAATTCTAGGTCAAAGCGGATGGCGACGTGGAGGTTGTAGGTTACTTCGTCGGCGTCAGTGCGGACGAGCGATCGCGAGACTTTGTTAATTGCCCGGTAAAATGCGTCAGTGGATACGTGTCCCAACTGTCGCAAAAATACGCCTTGGAGTTGCGGGTAGAAACATTCCCAAAAACCGCGGCTGCGCCCGACCAAATTTTCCCAAAGTCGCGACTGACTTTCGTGGACGCCCGAGGAAATGCCGCCTGCCAGAAGCGTGCCTTCAAATTCCGGGGAATTTCCGAGTTCGTAGAGGGCGTGTCCGGCTTCGTGGATGCTGCTGAAGAGTGCTTGATCCAGGTGGTCTTCGTAGACGCGGGTGGTAATTCGCACGTCGTCTATGGAGAAGTTGGTCATGAACGGGTGCAGGGTGGTGTCTTGCCGTCCCCGCTGGAAGTCGAACCCCATGCGTTCTACGACTGTGCGGGTGAATTCTAGTTGCTGGGATTCTGGGAAGTTTTGGTGCAAGCAGGAGTCGTCGGCGGGTGGTTGGGAGGTGATGGCTTCGACTATCGGCACTAATTCTTGACGCAGTTTGGCGAAAAGCGGGCGCAGCAGGGATACTTTCATACCGTAGTCGCTGCGATCGATCAACGGATCGGCGATGTGTTCGTAGCCCGGGAAAAAATCGGCGTACTGCCTGCTTAATTCTAGGGTTTTTTCGAGATAGGGCTCGACGGCTGCGAAGTTGTTGGCTGTTCTGGCTGCGGCCCAAGCTTCGTAGCAGTCGGCTTGGTGGCGGCAGAGTGCTGACATGAAGGTTGCGGGTACTCTGGCGGCGCGATCGTAGTCTCTGCGGGCGATGCGGATCAGGCTGGCTGCGGTGGAGTCGTAGGGGAGGGTTTGTTCGTAGAAACGCAAGTCTTCTAGAAGTTCACCTATTTTTGGGTCTGTAAATTTTTCGTGGGATATTTGTTTGAGTGTAGCCAACTGGCGGCCTCTGGCACTTGCACCTTTGGCGGGCATATAAGTTGCTTGATCCCAATGCAGCAGCGAAGAGGCTGATTCGATGTCGTTAACTTCTCTGAGGTGGGCTGCTAGTTGAGCGAATTTTGCTTGAGTTTTGTCTAGGGTTTGCATGATGGGGGTTTATGGTCCTGTTTTGCCTACAACGGTTGCAGTGCGGCATCCGTATCCATCAATCATTGCTACCCTGAAATCAAGCTAAAAACCGCACTTCTTCCCGTATTGTACGCAATTTAGAGTCATTTTTGCACTGTTTTCGGTATTTGTCGGGATTGAGTTCGATCGCTTTGGATAAGTTTTCGATCGCCAGCCTGATGCTTTTGGCTACAAGTTCCTGGCTGTTTGCGATCTCGCCTGCTTGTTTTTCCAGGGCGTACACGCAAGCTTTTTGATAGTACAAGTTTGGATCGTCGGGTGTGAGTGCGATGATTTTATCGTAGGAGGCGATGGCTTCGGTAAATCGTTGAATGTTTTTGAGGGCGATGCTGCGGTTGTACCAGGCTTCGATGTTGTCTGGCTGCAACTCTACGGTTTTGTCCCAAGAGGCAATTGCTTCTTCAAAGCGCTGTAAGTTGGCGAAGGCTAAGCCGCGGTTGTACCAGGTTTCGCTGTTGTTTGGCTTGAGTGCGAGGGCTTTGTCCCAAGATGCGATCGCAGCTTCAAATTTTCCCATTTGTGCGATCGCCGTGCCGCGTTTGTTCCAGGCTGCAGCGGAATTGGGTCGCAGTTGCAGGGTTTTGTCGTAGGAGGCGACGGCTTCCGGGTAGAGTTTTTGGTCGGCTAGGGCTAAGCCGCGGTTGTACCACGCTTGATGCAAGTCTGGTTTGAGTTCGATCGCTTTGTCGTAGGAGGCGATCGCGGCTGTATTTTGGTCGCATTTTCTGAGGGTAAATGCTTTGTTGTACCAAGCTTCGCAGTAGTCTGGTTTGATGGCGATCGCTTTGTCGTAGGAGTCGATCGCTTCTGAGAATTTTTCTAAGCTGACGAGGGTGTTGCCGCGGTTCGTCCAAGCTTCGGGGTAGCTGGGCTTGAGTTCGATCGCCTTTTCGTAGGATGCGATCGCTTCTGAGAGTCTGTCGAGCTTCCGCAAAACGTTGGCGCAATTGTACCACGCTTCGGGATTGTTTGGTTTGATTTCTAGGGATTTGTTGTACGCTGCGATCGCTTCTTCTAGCTGCCCCAATTTTTTGAGGGCTACCCCTTGGTTGTACCGCGCTTCATAAAATTTTGGTTCTAGTGCGATCGCTTCTTCCCAAGATTCGATCGCAGCTTGGAATCGTCCCATTGCTTCTAGGGCGTTGCCGCGTTCGTACAACAAAATTTCAGCCTTTTGGGTGTTGGCTGCTATGGATTTTTCCCCTGAGTCGATCGGCTTTTCTATGCTTGCTAATTTTTGCAAGGGGTTTCACCTCATTTTCTCTCTAATTGATTCTTTTCTTTTTTATCTGCGATTTTTTTCGCCTTTTAGTGCTTTTGAGCGCGACTATTTGGTTATTTATCGCAATTTTACATGAATTTTGGAACTTTTTCAATCTTTTGCATATTAGTCCTATCTCTTCGATTTGTAGGTATAGATTAATACTGTTTTTTTAGATGACTGCGTAGAATAGAGTAAAGGGCGATCGTACTGAGGTATCACAAACCTCACCCAAGATATAACAGGACTTACAGATCCACCCTATTTGTAGTGCATTGCGACCCTTATTACTACGGGTAGTGTAAAAATTTAAAAGTTGCGTAAGTCCTGATATAATTTTCACCTATAGGCGATCACTTACTTAGCAAATTGCAGAGCTTTTCAGCAATTTGAGCCTGTGTATTTGATGATAATTCACCCAACTCACGTTGAACAACCACTGTAGAAACAGTCACCAGTTGATGCAGCCTGATAGTAGATGACACCCGCAGCCCCGAAGCCTGAAAGTCGGGATGAGAAGCTTCTAATACGATATCTGTTTCCAGTAGATTTGTGGGCAAGCGACTTGTAATATAAGCAAGAATAATATGGCGTCGTGCTCCCAAAGGGTTAGTCAAACAAGCTGCTGGACGCAGTTTGTTAGCCGATAAATCATCATAGGGAAACGGTACTAGGAAAATCTTACCCTTGGTCATGGAATGGTTTACCGTCAGCTATGGTATAAATGTCTTCTTCTGGGTCTAGGATCGAACCAAAATCAGGATCGATTGCTACTGTTTTAATCCATTCAGGGTCGTGGAAGGGCAAGCCATCAGCTAAAGTGTAGATATCTTCCGCTGAGTCTCTCAGAGAATCAAAAGCTGGATTTGCGATCGCAGCTTTTAGCCATTCATATTCTTCGAGTTTTGCTTTGTTAATTAGGGCGGCTTCTAGGGCCTCCAGTCGCTTCAGATCGGCATAAGTAATGATAGCAGCGATCGCCCTTCCTTCCTGTTCTATGACAATTCGTTCTCCAGTATCCTCGACACGGGCGATGAGTTCGGGAAATCTGTCATTGGTTACGGTTACATTGAGTTGAGTCATCTTTTACCTCGCTACTAATTCTTATATCATATCGTGTCCGCTAGCTTCGGTTGAAAAGTGTTTTTGATGCTGTTGGGGCTGGTTTTACCAACAATAATTGCCAAAACTGACAATCTCATAAACCCGCCCCGCCCAATGGCAAATCCCTATCCTTGAATCAAGGCTTGAAATTGAGGGTGCGATCGAATGCTGTCAAAATCCGAGTCAGTTTTTGCCATTTCTCGGTATTTGTCAGGATTCAGATTGATGGCTTGCTGTAAATTCTGAATTGCTTGGTCAATCTGACTCTGTAACGCATAGCAGCAAGCTTTATTATAAAATGCTGCGTGATCATCTGGTTTGAATTATAAGGCTTTGTCGTAGGAGGCGAGGGCTTCTTCCCATCTTCCTAATTTACCCAGTGCATAGCCCCGATTGTACCAGGCTTTGTGATAATCTGGTTTGAATTCTAAGGCTTGGTCGAAGGAGGCGAGGGCTTCTTCCAACCTGCCTAAATTACCCAGTGCAATGCCCCGATTGTACCAGGCTTCGTCATCATCTGGTTTGATTTCTAAGGCTTGGTCGTAGGAGGCGATCTCTTCTTCCCATCTTCCTAAATTACGCAGTGCAATGCCCCGATTGTACCAGGCTTCGTGATAATCTGGTTTGATTTCTAAGGCTTGGTCGTAGGAGGCGATCTCTTC
The DNA here is from genome assembly GCF_036704885.1 of Microcoleus sp. F4-D5. Classification (NCBI taxonomy): domain Bacteria; kingdom Bacillati; phylum Cyanobacteriota; class Cyanophyceae; order Oscillatoriales; family Microcoleaceae; genus Microcoleus; species Microcoleus sp. F4-D5. The sequence goes on from NZ_JAUBSX010000005.1 coordinate 16,948, forward strand.
TTCCCATCTTCCTAAATTACCCAGTGCAACGCCCCGATTGTACCAGGCTTCGTGATAATCTGGTTTGATTTCTAAGGCTTGGTCGTAGGAGGCGATCTCTTCTTCCCATCTTCCTAAATTACCCAGTGCAACGCCCCGATTGTACCAGGCAAGGTGAAAATCTGGTTTGAATTCTAAGGCTTTGTCGTAGGAGGCGATCGCTTCTTCCCATCTTCCTAATTTACCCAGTGCATTGCCCCGATTGTACCAGGCTGCGTCTTTATCTGGTTTGATTTCTAAGGCTTGGTCGTAGGAGGCGATCGCTGCTTCCAATCTTCCTAACTTACCCAGTGCATTGCCCCGATTGTACCAGGCTTTGTGATCATCTGGTTTGATTTCTAAGGCTTGGTCGTAGGAGGCGATCGCTTCTTCCAACCTGCCTAAATCATCCAGTACAATGCCCCGATTGTACCAGGCTTCGTGATAATCTGGTTTGATTTCTAAGGCTTTGTCGTAGGAGGCGATCTCTTCTTCCAACCTGCCTAAATTACCCAGTGCAACGCCCCGATTGTACCAGGCTTCGTCTTTATCTGGTTTGATTTCTAAGGCTTTGTCGTAGGAGGCGAGGGCTTCTTCCCATCTGCCTAAATTACGCAGTGCAATGCCCCGATTGTACCAGGCATAGTCATTATCTGGTTTGATTTCTAAGGCTTTGTCGTAGGAGGCGAGGGCTTTTGCGTATTCTTCAGCAGAGTCATGCAATAAACCTTGTTCAAAAAACAATTCAGCTTTTTGTTCTGATGTTTGCCGTTCCTCATCAATTAAAGATTGAACGATCACCAATTTCTGTTTTCTTTCTTGGGAAGTCAAAGCTAGATAATCTTCTAGATTCCTTCTTTCCCAACAAGCCTGCCTTGATTCCTGTTGCAGCAGTTCTTTATCCATCGACAACTTAAACAAACTAGATCGCCAATCAAAGAAATCCGGGGCCCGCTGAATAAAATAATTAATGGCAAAACGAGGCAAAATAAACACAAAGCAAATCTTAAAATCATCTCTAAACCTTTCCCGCTGCTGGTTTAAATTAATTAAAACCGGCGGCACACCCCGCCAACTATAAGAATAAATATCCTTGCTTTCCCATCCGAGATCTTTTTTTTCTTTCTCATATTCATAAAGTGAATATTCTAAGCCTTTCACAAACAGGATATTAATTGCATCTCGTTCTGGCAAATCTTCAATGATCTTATAAAAATTATAAACAGACTTATCCAGCGCCAACACCTCAATCTTTTTCTGCGGCACATCCGCTTGAACTTTCGCAATCAAGCGTTCCCCTTCCGCAGGCGAACACTCAACAAACAACAACCGGAAACCAGTAGTCCGTTTGAGAGTGCGTACCAGAGTTTGATATTCTTCCTCTGGTTCTGCTGGCGGTAAATCTTCGTCCCAATCAATTATTTCTGCTGTCATGGCTGAAGTATAGCGACTGCTTCCTTAAATTCCTGAATGCCTTTAATTAGCGGGTGAACGTCATACCAATTCTGCATCTCTCCTTCTTCATCATAGTATCGGTATTCCAAAATACAGCGGTTAAATAGCAAATTGCGGTGCTGTTCGTCATTAAGTATCCGGCGAGAAACAGATACTTTTGCTAAAATTGACCAGTCATCTTTGTCAGCGGTTCTGCGATAGACATTCCGCGCTTTCGTAATCGCCCTTTGGGCCGCTTTTGCAGTAATTGGCAAATCATCTGTCTGATTTATGGCTTCTTGCAACATCAACAGCAAATTTCTAACGTGACCCCCGCTCATCAAGCACAATTTTTCTAGCGTTTCTCTGGTGTCAAACCATTCTGTTTCTAATTCTAAAGATAAATCGGGAGCGACTTGTTTCACCCGCTTCTCAATCACCTCTTTCATTTTAGCAAGTCCCGCGTGATTAACTTCACCGCTGGGATTGCGTAGCATAATCATCGGCAGCACTTGCGGAGCATTATTATAATTAATGCTCAAATTGGCAGCGCGGTTGGAATGCACCATCGAAATCGGTACGGTGTAAACGACGTGACAATCTAAAGCTTTGAGTTGTTCGCTGCGGTCTAAAAAAATTTCGTCGAGATTGCTGCGTTGTCCTCCGTCTTTAGAAAACGGCACAATCCGGTCTAAATTATCGGCAATTATTGCCAGTTGTGAATATGGGGCGGGCAACTTTTTTTTAGCATCGCGAATAAACTGATTCAGCGCCTCAAGCAGCGTTGTGGTGTAGGGATTAACTTTTTCTCTAATTTTTTGGCGCAGACTCGGTTCGGTTCTCACATTCGCCGTCAGTTTGGAAAACTGAGCAATTTGCATTTCTAAGCTCAAGGTTTCAAAAGACACTTCTGTCAAGGCTAACTCTTTTAAATCGTTCCAGCGGTTTTTCATCCAATCGAGCAAAGGTTTCGAGTCAGCATCTTTAATTATTTCTAACAAGTGTCTGGTGCAAGCCAGCAAAATATCTGTATATTCAGTATCTTCGGGATTAATATCTTGTTCGTCAGCGGCGAAATAAACTACAAAATAGCCTTGTTCTGTTAAATATTTTTCTAGCCTCCGCAATTCGGTTGATTTTCCCGCACCGCGATGTCCGGCATACAACTGACAAGTCATCTTTTGGGAACGCTGAATATTGCGGCCCAAGTCTACGGTAATATTGTCATCTCCCCGCACTTCTCGACAGTCAACATATCGCGGGTCGCCTGCTGGTAAAGGATAATATGGGTTGCAAGTATTGTAGAGGTCTGTTAGTAATTTTTCGGAATTTTGAGTCATAATTTGATATTTATTTTATAAAATTTAATTTTTGTTGCAGCACTTACGCACTACGACCAAAGAAACCGGGTTTTTTACAGAATCTGCGGGTTACAACTGAGCTCTTTCAGTATTATCATGAACAGGCAAGATGCCTGTTCCACAAAGAGTGAGTTTTCTTGTGGGGTGGGCTGGAAAGCCCGCCCTCCCAAGACTTATTGAGAATGGCGCAAGATGTGAGTTACAGCGCGTAAAAAACCCGGTTTCCGATCTCCGATGCGTCAGTCCTAAGAATGCTGCTGCACCCTATTTTTAAGCTTGATATTTTTTCAGAATAGCAACTTTTTCGGGGAAGATTTCGATCGCCATTTTGTCATCATCACGAGTCGCGAGCGATCGCCTCACTTCGCCCAAAAACAGCGGCTGCGACAGCCCAGGCTCGGGATGTACAATTGTCCGAACCCGGATTGTCAAGTAGTCTCTGCCCCTTCCAGACCGCCCTGGAGAGTACAAATCCGCAGCCGCTTGCCGCATCGTTGCTTCTAACTCGGATTCGGCGATCGAAGGTGGCACGGTAATTACTGTTTGAGCGTTGCCAGTATCGTAAACTAAAGAATAACGCACGGCACCGGGAATTTCGGTGCGAGTAAACAGTCCCAAACCGAGACCGAATATACTCGCAGCGACTACTCCCATAAAGCTTGTCACTCCTACTAATCGGAAGCGAAAACCCCATTTGAAGATAAATGCTATAACTGTTAGAATAGCTAAAGCTACTGTCAGAATTCCCGCCCATTGGGCGTACATTAAAAGGTTAGAATTTACGTTCATCTGTCAATTTGGTAATTGGTCATTTGGTCATCAGTCGTGAAACGTTTCGCGCCACAAGCAGATAAGTCATCATATCGCCTTTGCCCTTGACTGGAATCACGCCGCGCTCTTCAAAAACGTACTTATCGCGCAGGCGCTCGTAGGTAGCAACTGTCACCTGAATGCTGCCGGCGACGCCTTGAGATTCCATCCGGGAAGCTGTATTTACCGTATCTCCCCACAAATCGTAAGTAAATTTTTTAGTACCGATTACCCCAGCTTCTACCGGGCCTGTGTGGATGCCGATGCGGATGCTGAGCGGCTGACCTCCCTTGGTACGTATCTTTGTCATTGCTGCTAGAATGTCGATCGCCATTTCGGCGATTGACTCGGCGTGGTTGTCGCTGGGCGTCGGCAAACCGCCAACCACCATATAAGCATCGCCGATCGTCTTAATTTTCTCAAGTCCGTAGCGATCGGCCAACTCGTCAAAAGCCGAAAAAATCTCGTTGAGCAACTCCACCAACTGGGCCGGCGACAAATGAGCCGAAAGCTTAGTAAAACCCACCAAATCGGCAAACATCACTGTTACCTCAGCGAAACTGTCTGCGATTGTACTTTCCCCCTGTTTGAGGCGCTGCGCGATCGCCTTCGGTAAAATATTTAACAGCAAACGCTCGGACTTTTCTTTTTCCTCCGCCAACTCCCGTAAATACGCCTGTTCCTTATCCCGCAGGCGCTTCTTTTCCAGACAAGCGCTAATCCGAGCCTTAAGCAATACCGGATTGAACGGTTTAGAAAGATAATCCTCCGCCCCCAACTCTATACACCGCACGATACTGTCGATATCGTCCACTGCCGAAATCATAATCACCGGGATGTAGCGCAACTTCTCGTCCGCCTTCAGATTTTCCAGCACCTGATAGCCGTTCATTTGCGGCATCATAATGTCTAGAAGAACCAAATCAAAAGGATCTCTTCGCAACAGTTCCAGAGCTTGGAGACCATCTTCAGCAACAGTCACCGCGTGGCCTTGACGCTGAAGTCGGCGGGCCAGCAAATCGCGGTTTACCTCATTGTCGTCAACAACCAGCACGCTGCCCTCGTCACCTTTCATGTCATAGCCTCTTTCAGAAGCGTTTCAATTTTACTCAAAAGTCTGGGAAACTCGACCGGTTTGGTGTCGTAGTCGTTGCAGCCTGCGGCCAGACACTTTTCACGATCGCCAGCCATTGCGTGAGCCGTCAGCGCAATCACCGGAATCGCGCTAGTTTCGGGAGCCGCCTTAATTTGCTGGGTTGCTTGCCAGCCGTCGAGGACTGGCAGACTCATATCCATCAGAATCAAATCCGGTACTTTCGCAAGCGCCATCGACACCCCCTCAGCACCGTCAACAGCGATAAAGACCTCGTGTCCCTTGCGGGCCAGACGCCTGGAAAGCATATCCCTGTTCATTTCGTTATCTTCGACCAACAGGATTTTAGCCATTGGTGTTCTCCTTGCCTTTCGAGTCGTACCTGCGATCGAACCTGTCATTCACTATAGAGCGAACATCGCGCAACAAAGTATCGCAACTGTAGACTCCCTTTTGTAGCACCCGATCGACACAACCGTTTAGCTGCTGGCTTTCGGCCGGTGTCAGGTCTTTCCCAGTGAGCACAACAATCGGTATTGGATCTCCAGAGTAGGATTTGCGAAGTTCGCCGATCAACTCAAAACCATCCATTTCTGGCAACATCAAATCCAGCAGGATCAGATGCGGTCGGGCAATTTCTAGCTGAGAGAGAGCAGCGCGCCCGCTGTCAGCTTCCGTTACTGTCCAGCCTTGTCTTTCTAGTATGCGTCGCAGTATTCCCCGCGTGGCAACGTCGTCTTCCACAATTAGAATCTGACAGGTCAAATTGTTATTTGCAACGCCGTCTTGGTCGCGTCGGTACTTGTTCAACAAGGCAGCCAGCCTTTTGCCGTCCACTGGTTTGGTGAGGTAGTCCGAGGCACCCAATGCAAAGCCGAGGCTTTTGTTGCCAACAAAGGATAGCAGGATTACGGGAATTTCGGCAAGGTCTGGATCTGCCTTCAGCGCTGAGAGTACCGCCCAGCCGTCCATTCCTGGCATGATCACGTCGAGGGTAATGGCGTCTGGCCGCAGTTGCTTAGCCAGCCGGAGAGCTTGCTCGCCACCGCCGGCGACTTCTATGTGCAGTCCTTGGCGAGCGAGGGCGCGCTGGATCAAATCCCGCGAGATCGGGTCGTCGTCAACTACCAGCACCGTGCCGACAGCGGGGGCGACCGGAGGGCTAGTGCTGTCGCGGACTTTGTTGGGGATTTCCGGGTGTTTGATGGCACTGGGCAAGAGTACGGTGAAAGTGCTGCCCTCGCCCAAGGTGCTGCTGGCCTCAATGCTGCCACCCATCATATGACAGAAGCGCTGGCTGATAGCTAGTCCCAAACCCGTGCCGCCGTACTTGCGAGTAGTCGAGGCGTCAGCTTGGGTGAAAGGTTGGAAAACTCGCTGCAATTGCTCTTTTGTCATGCCGATACCAGTGTCGGCGACACGGAAACTAAAAAATTCGGAGTTGGAAATTAAAATTTGGGAAGATTCTTCTTGATTTTTCATTCTTAAGGGTTCATTTTTAATTCTTTCCACTCCGATCGCAATTCTCCCGTTTTGGGTGAACTTGGCAGCGTTGCTGAGCAAGTTCAGCAGCACTTGCCGAACTTTGGTCATGTCCGCGTGCATGGTGTCGAGGTTGTCTGGACAGTACACTTCTAGGGTATTACCGTTTTTCTCGACCAGCGGCCTGGCCGTGGCGACAGCACTTTCAATTAAGGCATGGATGTCGAAGGTTTCTAGGTAGAGATCCATTCGGCCTGCTTCAATTTTAGATATATCTAGGATGTCGTCGATCAGGTACAGCAAGTGTTTGCCCGCGCTGCAGATTTTTTCGAGGTCGGGGACGGATTCGCAACTGCCCAATTCTTCGGCTTCTTCTTTGAGCATTTCGCTGTAGCCGATGATGGCATTCAGGGGTGTTCGCAGTTCGTGGCTCATGTTGGCGAGAAATGTGCTTTTTGCCCGATTGGCGGATTCTGCTGCTTCTAGGGCTGACTTCATGGCGGATTCTGCAAGTTTGCGATCGGTGATGTCTTGGACTGTGCCTTCGTAGTACACAACGCTGCCGGTTTCGTCGCAGATGCTGCGGGCGTTTTCGGAAATCCAGATCTTGCTGCCGTCTCGGCGGTATATTTGGGACTCAAATTTTGAGACTTGGCCGCGCGCGACCAATTGGGCTGCGAACTCGGCGCGTCGCTTGGGGTCTACGTAAAGTTGGCGGTTGAGGTTTACCAGTTCCGCGAGCATTTGGGTAGAGGATTCGTAGCCGTAAATGCGGGCTAGTGCGCGATTGGCACTGAGGTAGCGCCCGTCTGGGGTGGTCTGGAATATGCCTTCGACTGCGTTTTCAAAGATGCTGCGGTATTTTGTTTCGGCTTGTCTCAAGGCTGCTTCTCCTCGCTTGCGCTCTAGGACATTGGCGAGCATTTCTCCTACCATTTTTAGCTGTGTCGATATTTCGTTTGCTCGACCTGCTGTTTGCTTTAAGCCATCGAATCCGAGAAATCCTACTAGGTTTTTACTACAAATTAGGGGAACAATTATCAGCGATTGAATATTTTTTAGCTGTCTTTTAAATTCTAAATTATTGATATAAGCGCCTATCGAAGGTATTGAGGCGATTGCTGTTTGATTGGCTGTTGGGGATGGGGATTCTGTCTGGAATTGGGCGGGATTTTGACGGATAAAATAGGCAATTTCGGCGATCGCTGGGGGCGCGAGTTCGCCGATTTCTGGAATATAGAGGCATTCGGCGCGATCGAGTTTTTCTGCGATCCAAGGGATTTGTGCGATGTCTATTTGTTTGTCGGTGCTGTCTTTGATTGCCGGAATGCTGCCGGCGCACCACTCGTAGGTTTTGTCGGCGCGGGTTTTGTCTTCTGATAACAGGTAGATGTAACTGCGGTTAAAGCCGGTGAAGGTGGCGATCTCTTCGATAGTTCGATCGATGCTTTTGTCTATTTCTGATAAGGGCTGGCAGATAAAATTGGTTGACAAACTGGCAATCAACTGAGCGAATTTTACTCGATATTCTAAAGATTGTGCTACTTTTTTGCCATCGGTAACGTCTCGAAAGCTCCAGACTCTGCCGACTGTTTGCGCTCCGACTTTTGAGGGCAACGAATTTAATTCGAGAATTTTTCCGTCTTTAAATTCTAATAATTCGCGGATTTTAGTATCTGGATTTGCCGACACTTCGATCGCGTTTTGGAGAAATCTTTGGGGGTCTTTTAATTGTTCCCGGGCGTTGGGGAATTCTGTGTCGATCGGTTTTTTGACAGTGCCGAAGGTTGATCGGCTCAACTTTCCCGGGCTGGCGGACAAACCCCACATCTCGACAAATTTCTGATTGTAATTGCATACGTTGCCGTTTCTGTCAACCGCGAGAATTCCAGCATCTGTAGATTCTAGAACTGCTTGCAGCATCGAGAGCGGTTCTTGGTATTTTCTAATGTCAAAAAACACCAAGACTGAGATTTCGCCCCCCTCAACTGCGGGATGGAAGCAATAGGAAACTGGTAAAATCTGGCCGTCGCGACACAGAAACTCGTCGTCCCAATTGCTGCAAGGTTGACCGGAGGCGATCGCCTCTTGTAAACCTTGTGTAGGTGCGATCGTCGCACCTTCATTGTTGCTGGGTGACTGTTTCGGATCGTCTGTCAAAAGTGCGAATTTCTTGCCTTTCTTTTGCTTCCCGATGCGTTCTAGCAGGGAAACACCTGCAAGTTCCGACTCTCGCCACCCCAGCAAGCGTTCGGCCTCTGGATTCACCGAAATTACAAACCCTTTCGCGTCAAGGATACACAATCCCGCCCCCAAACTGTTGACACTTGCCCGCAGTCGATCGAATTCTGAAGCTGTTGCAGAGTCTTGAGGGGACTCGGGCGAGGACGCAAAATCAGGGCTAGCCACCGACTGGGAACTCAAACAAGCTTGCAGCAGCGGTTCCTGCTGGCTCGTCGGAGTTCCGTCGTAGCTACAACTTACTTGCTCTAAGAATAGCTGCCACTGCTCGGCAGTGGGAGGGGGAGACTCCCGGGCTAAACCGAGCTGTTCGAGTTGGCGCTGGAGGTGGGGATGCATAATTTCTGGCGCTTTGTAGGCAACTTTCTACAGTATATCTTTTTAATTAATAATATTATATATATACGCAGGTATACAGTTAGTCGAAAGGTACGGGATCGAGCAAATCCTAGGTTTTATCGAAAAGCCTATCGAACATCTCTGCTATCCAAAATCTTTAAAACTGCGCTAACTATATTTATATCCTAACGGCTTTATTGATTTGGCTATATGTTGAAAATCTCGATACCTGATAGCGAAAGAATCAGCAAATTGCGGAGGCTAATAAAATTGGCAACGCTCGAAAAGAAATGTCAATAAATTATTATTTATCAGACTTTTCGGTTGAGAGCGGAATGTCGGTGAAAATAGCTGGCAGCCTAATTGTAAAAGTAGAACCTTTATCCAGCTCGCTGAATGCGGTAATGTCTCCGCCCATCATTTCGCAGAATTTCTTAGTAATCGTCAGCCCCAAGCCAGTGCCGCCGTACTTTTTAGTAGTTGAGGAATCGGCTTGCGTGAAAGGATCGAAGATTCTGGCTAACTGTTCGGGACTCATGCCAATGCCGGTATCTTTGACTGTAAAAACGATCCAATCTTGAGCGGAAGATAAGGTAGACGAGCTATTTTCTGCTTTGCCACCTCCTCTATACGCTCCAAGTTTTTTGCGTCTGTTGGCAGCCTCGGCGGGAGTTTCGAGGGATCGGGTAACGGCGAAGGTAATCGTGCCCGAGCAAGTAAACTTCACGGCATTGCTGAGGAGGTTGAGCAGAGACTGCCGGAGTTTAGTCAAGTCGGTCTGCATCGAGCCAATATCCTCGGGGCATTGTATTTCTAGAATATTGCTATTTTTGTCAGCCATCGGCGCGATCGTGGCAGCTACTTCCTCAACCAGAGTTGAAATGGTGAAGGTTTCGACGTGCAAGTCGGTGCGGCCTGCTTCAATTTTAGAGAAATCGAGAATATCTTTAATCAGCGCTAGCAAGTGCTGGCCGGCCGTGTTAATTCTCTGGAGGTCGTCGATGAACTCTTCGGCACCGAGGTCTCGGGCGTCTTCTTGCAGGATCTCGCTGTAGCCGATGATGGCGTTGAGGGGAGTTCTGAGTTCGTGACTCATGTTGGCGAGAAAAATGCTTTTCGATCTATTTGCAGCTTCGGCGGCTAATGCGGCCCGGCGGAATTCTTCGGAACGCAAGCGTTCGGTGATGTCGGTGGTCATGATTAAAACGCACTGAGTGCTGCCGAGGTCGATGAGTTCGACTGACATCAGCCAGTCGCGCACTTCGCCGGTTTTAGTGCGAATTTTGATTTCTTGGTTGCTGATCGAATTTTGTGCTTGCAAAATCTGGGCTAGCCGCCGCCCCTCTTCCGAATTTACCAACATTTGTAAGTCGCTGGCGGTGCGGCCGATAAATTCGTGCCGCAGCCAGCCTAATGAGCGCAAAAAGCTTTCGTTGGCATCGAGGAAGCATCCGTCTGTGAGGGTGCAGATGCTGATGCCGACTGGGGAGGCGTGAAAGGCCTTGGAAAATCTTTCTTCTGAAGAACGCAGGGCGGCTTCGGCCCGCTTTCTGTCTGTGATGTCTTGGACGGTGCTGGTGATGTACAGGGAGTTGACGGCGGCTTGTTCGTAGACTGAGCGGTGGCTGCCGTCGGGGAGTACGAGCCTGTAGTCGATGCTGTAAGGCTGTTGCTCAAATAAAGCGGCTTCGATCGAGGTTTTGACTAATTCTCGGTCTTCGGGGTGTACGTATTCCAAGAAGGCTTCGAGGGTGGGTTCAAAAGTGCCGGGCCGCTCTCCCAGGATGCGATAAATTTCCTCTGACCACCGCAATTGCTGGGTGTTGCGGTCTAAGTCCCAGTTGCCTAGTTGGGCGATGCGCTGGGCGTTGGCGAGGCTGGCTTCGCTGGCGCGCAGGGAGGCTTCTGCTTGGTGGCGTTCGGCGACTGTGGCGGCTAAGACTAAGCCGGTGACGGCGATGACGGCGATGAAGGCTTGCAGGGATAACAGTGCTTGGGGGATGCTGCTGGCGTGTTTGAGAAAGGGGCCGCTGCCTCGGGCTATGCCCCAGATGGCGAAGCCGCAGAGGATGAAGTTGGAGAGGGCCGTGTAGCGCTGGCCGAATCGAAAGGCTGCCCAAACTACGAGGGGAAATGGTAAGTATTCGAGGGGATAGCGGGCGTAGGCGGCGCGGGTGCGGGAACAGAAGACTAGCCAGCCGACTGCTAGCAGCAGCAGCAGCCAAATCGCTCGTTCGGCAATCTGTTTGGGACGAGTGGGGGCTTTGGGCAATTGTTGCCACGTCAGCAGCAGCGGGGCGACGAGCAAAATTCCCATAGCGTCTCCTACCCACCAAGTGCCCCAAATCGTGCCCAAATTGCTCCAGCTAGATAAACCGGTCAGGCACACGACGATACTGCCGATGCTGGAGTTGATCGAGGTAGATCCCAAGGCTGCTAGTCCGACTATTCCTAAAACGTCTTTGAGCCGATCGAGCCCGGCGCTAAAATTAATGCCCTGTAGCAGATAAGTTCCCGTCCACGCTTGCAGGCTTCTGGCGCTTGCGGAGATCAATGCCGTGCCGATGTTGGCCGACGGTACGCTCATGCTGAACAGGAAGCCTCCGATCGCGATTCCCGGCCACAGTTTCCGCCCGAACAGCAGCAGGGCGACTTGGGCAATTCCTGCTGCTGGCCACATGGGGTAAATTTCTGAACTGAGGGTGAGGGTGGAAATTGCGAATTGCGACGCCAAATAGTAGACCAGCGCGATCGCGCCTACTGCGAGGAAGTACCGCCAGGAATGTCCTTTGATGGCGTTAAGGAACTTTGTCTGCATTGTCGTTTCGGGAAAAGGTGGACGGTGGTTGGGGTCTCAGTAGGTGGCACGGGACAGGCACAGGGTAGAGAAAATGTTTCTATTAGGTGATGGTAGGTCATGGGTGGTAGGTAGGGGGAGAACCTTTTGAGCTAACTTTTTGTGGCGCTGTTGAGGGTTCGGTTGTTTTTTGCTGTGCGATCGCATCTGTGCGTGAATTTCGGGAGCATCCCTTTTTTGCCAATATATCTGTGATGGCTGAAGATTTGGTCTGTAGATTTTTGGTTTTTGTTAAAGATTTATTACCGAGCGACTGCCGGTGTTTTTTGATGTTGGGCGATCCCAACTCAATTCGCCCTAACATTTTTCACCATGCTCAATAATACCTAAGAAACCGATAACAACGACGTAAAATCTCTGCGTTCAGGTAACTCCGGGGCAAGCAACCTGATTTCTGATTAGAAGTGCAGGCGGGAGTTATTTTCACTAGATTTGCGACCGATTTATCGAGGCTTCAAGTATTGCGATCGAATACAGTGAAAGCGGAGAAATTACAGCACAAAAAAATATTTTCCGTTCTCTATTTCCCTTTTGCTGCTGCACTATCTAAGGTTAGTGTCAAACGCTCTTGAGCTTCTTTAAGGGCGTCTTGGGGGTTGCGGCCCAGAAGGGTTGCTTCTATGGCGCGACCGAGGTTTTCTGAGAGGCGGGAGTAACCTGAGATAATGGGTCGCGCTCTGGCTGAGTTCATTTGTGCTAAAAATACTCGCAAAACAGGGTTTTTTTCCACAAAGCTTTGATAAGTTTGGTTCTGTCTCGATTTTAAGTTAATTGGCAAGTAACCTGTTCCCAATGCCCATGCTGTTTGGAATTCTTCACCTAGAACGTATTCTAAGAATTCTAGGGCTGCTCGCTCTCGTTCTGGGGAGGTTTTCATTAAAAATATGTTTTCACCCCCAACGACGGCTGCGGGGCGTTTGAGGGCGGGTATCGGCATCACTGCGTAGTCGATCGCGCTTTGCTGCAATTGTGCTAGCGTCCACGGCCCGGTGATTTGCATTGCGACTTTGCCGGCGATGAAGTTGTCGAGTTCGTAACCGCGTTCTGGTGCTGACAGTATTGCTGAACCTTCTTTTAACAAGTCGCTCCACAATTTTAAGGCGGCGCGAGAACCGGGATTGTCTATTTGGGGTACGGGATTTTGAGGTGTTGCGGCTTTGAGTTCGCCGCCGGCGCTGAACATGAATGGCAGCCACGTAAATACTGTCCATTCTCCTTTGCCTAGGGAGAGAACTATGCCGTGTTGGTCTGTGCGGCCGTCTCCGTTGGTGTCTCGCGTGAGCGATCGGGCTACTTGCTTTAATTGCGCCCAATTCTGCGGAACTTCTTTGATTCCTGCTGCTTTAAATAAGCTGGGACGGTAAAATATGGCGGCGTTGTTTGTGGCTAGGGGAACTGACCAAGTATGTCCGCCCAGTTCCATTGACTCGAATAGTGCCGGGTAGATTTCGGCTTTGCGGGGCGATTTGTCTAGCCACTTTTCTAAGGGTTGGATGGCGTTGAGTTCTGCTAGTTTTCCGGCAATTGTGGGAACATTAAACAGCAAATCAGGCGGCGCATTTCCTACTATTGATGTGAGAATCTTTGGCAGTTGTTGGTCTGGCTGACCGATGTAAATTGGTTCTAATTGGATCGTGGGATGTGTTTTATTGAATTTGTCCGTGAGGGTTTTAAATACGTCGCGATTGGGCGGGGGATTGATGCCGTGCCACAGTGTGATCTTGATTTTTTCGCTGTTTTTTTCTTGGCTTTCACAGCCGCTTAATATTAGCAAATTTAAAATAAGTAAAATGCAAGCAGCTAGTTTTAGTTGGATTTTGATGGTTTTGGATATTTTTGATAAAATCATTTTTTAGTGTTATTCAGGGAAGAAGTTTTTATGACCGCAGATGAAAGCGGATGGACGCGGATAGTTAGAGGTTGGTAAAACGGGCTAATTCTCGAAAATCTGCGGGTAGCTGATTTGTCTGTCCTGCTGAGGTCTTTTGAAACAAAACTGTGAAAGCTCCGGCTCCTAGTTTATCTTGCGGCCACATCCGATAGCAAGGAATTTCTGTCAGGTGCGATCGATATTTTTCTAAATGAGGAACAGTGACTGGCCAAAATTCGGGAAATTTGCTTAACAGCCATTCGCTGACTTGTTCGTTTTCTGCGGTTGAATAAGTGCAGGTCATGTATGCAAGATAACCTTGGGGGGCTACAATTTTAGCAGAATTGGCTAAAATTCTTTTTTGGCGGTTGGCATTGCTGTTGATGGTGACATGATGAAAGCAGCCGGGTGCTTTGTCTCCTTTTGCTAAGAGTGATTGACCGGTACAAGGAGCATCTACTATTACTAAATTAGCAGTTTGCGGTATTTTTTCGGCAAGTATTTTGGAATCGACGTTAGCGGTGGCGGATGGTTGAATCTGGCAGCGTCTTAAATTCGAGATCAGCATTCCCATGCGTTTGCCTATGACTTCGTTGCACAACAGCAATTCTGGCTTTAATGTTTTCCAGGCAAATATACTTTTTCCTCCGGGGGCGGCGCACATATCTAAGATTAGTTTGATTGGCTGCGGTATTGTTAACAGTGTGGAGGCGGCGAAGATTGAGGAAAAGTCGAGACAGTAGTAATGTCCGGCTTGATGTAAGGAATGTTTTCCTGGCTTCGATTCTAAGGCTAGTCTATCTACAAATTCCGGTTGCCAACTAACTGGATTTTCAATAATAAATGGGTTTTCTGTAGGTTTTGGTTGCAGCCACAAAATGGCAGGATTAAAAGGTTGGGGATTTGTGACTGCGTGAATAAACTTTTCTTGTTCGGCGGTGTCGGCAAATAAGCTGCGGCTGAGTTTAAGCAGGAGATTCGACGGGCTTTCCATGTTTGGGGAGATATGATAAGATTGAAAGGAAAACTAAAAACTGTAAAATCGATGATAATTCCTAGTGTAGAACAGTTAGATTTAACTTGGGAAGAATGGATGCAAAATCCTCCTGACGGGACGGAGTGGGCGGACGGTAAAGTTATAGTCAAACATCCTGTAGAATTTGTCAATGGAGAAGTAGTGGGGAAACCGGGAATGACTGCAAAGACTCGCCGGATTCAAGCTAGATTAGTACGATATTGGGGCATTTACATGGACTCAAGCGGCCAAGGGGGCGAGGTTTATGTGGAAGTCACTTGTCAAACTATGAAAAAAGGGCGAATACCCGATGTATCTTATATTACTCCTGAACTGTTGGCGCAAGTTGGGGAGTTTTCAGTTTTGCCCCAGAGTTTTCCGCTGCTAGCTGAGATTGTTTCGCCTAGCGATTTTGCAGATGATGTTTTTGCTAAGGCACAGGAGTATTTAGAATCGGGATGTTTGGAAGTTTGGCTGCTGTTTCCTAAGAGTAGTTGGGTGTTAGTAATTACTCAAAGTCAGGTGGTTTTGTTCAAGCCTGGTGAGGTGGCGGTAACTCAGGTTGTTTTGGCAGGATTTAGGGTGGCGGTGGATGAATTAATGGCGTAGTTTTGTTGTTATTATTGTACGAAATAAGTAAAAATCTATGAAAATTGTCTTTTTTGGCACTCCCGATTTTGCGGTTCCTACTTTATCCAGTTTGCTAAGTCACCCAGAATTTGAGGTTGTGGGTGTGGTGACTCAGCCTGACAAACGCCGGGGAAGAGGAAATCAATTGATGCCTTCACCTGTAAAAGATGTGGCTTTAAATCACAGTCTCCCGGTTTGGCAGCCGCGCCGAATTAAGAAGGATGCGGAAACTCTGGCTAAGTTGCGAGAAGCGGAGGCGGATGTTTTTGTGGTGGTGGCTTATGGCCAAATTCTTTCTCAAGAAATTCTGGATATTCCTAGTTTGGCTTGCGTTAACGTTCACGGTTCAATTTTGCCGAAGTATCGCGGTGCGGCGCCGATTCAGCGCTGTCTTTTTGACGGGGAAAAGACAACAGGAATTACTACTATGCTGATGGATGCTGGGATGGATACTGGGGCGATGCTGTTGAAGGCTTTTGCTGGTATTTCGCTGTTGGATAATGCCGATTCTTTGGCGGATAGGTTGGCGGAAATTGGGGCGGATTTGTTGGTTGAAACTTTGGTGAAATTGAGGGACGGCCAGATTGAAGCTGTTGTTCAAAATGATGCTGAGGCGACTTACGCGCCGATGATTAAGAGTGCGGATTATGTGCTGGATTGGTCGAAAAGTGCGATCGACCTTCACAATCAAGTTAGGGGCTTTTTCCCGGATTGCACAACCAGTTTTCGCGGCAATTCTCTGAAGGTGATAGCTACTGTACCCGTCGGGCCGGAATATTGGCTGCAATTACCAGCGGATTTGAGAGTTTTGGAACGCGAATGGCCTGTTTTGTCGGAGTTATCGGGCGCAAATGGGGCAGTTGTTAAGGTTGTGAAGGGCTTGGGGGCGATCGTCCAAACCGGTGATGGTTTATTATTGTTGCGGGAGGTGCAGTTGGCGGGGAAAAAGGTGCAGTCTGGGGGAGATTTTGCCAATGGAACTCGGTTGGTTGTAGGGGAAGTTTTTGGGAATGCGGGAGTTACAGATTAGATAAAACCTCGAAAGGTTTATTAGTTTGTTCCCATGTCTGAAGAGCTCTGTAAAGTTTTGTCTCTCGGAAATGAGCAGACTCATAGGCAACCCTTAAATATTTTTCTAGCACATTTGGCTCGACTTCCTTAGAGTTACAGGAACCTAATGCTTTACAAAGTGCGATCGACAAAATAGAAATCATATCGTGACCGCAACAAATGTACCACATATCTTGAGTATCTGTTTTTAAGTTCTCCATATTTGCTCTAATTTCTTGCTCGTCAAGTCCCGGCTTTTGAGAGTGGTTTTTCACAGTTTGAATCAACTTCGATTCATTTAGTGCCAATGTTTTATCATCTACAAATTTATTAAAAGCTAAACCTTCAAATTTCAAACAATAATTAAACTTCAGCGAAGCCCATCGCAAATAACCGATAACTTCGGCACTTTCCAATAAAGTCTGGCGGATATCTTTAGCAAAATTATTAATTTTTGCTTCCGATCCGTGTTCCAAAAGCACCTTTTCAAGTGCTGGCGACTTCAGCAGCATAGTTTCCAAATCGTGAGTATCTGTTAAGAGTAAATTAGGACTAAATGTAACAGTACCTTCTAATATGTCAAAATCAGCATCAACAACAGCTAAAACGCCAGAAAAGTTATCTTTTTCAAGGATATTGAGCACATTCACAGCATTATCCTTGTTATGGGCAATTTCCACACGACACTTTGCGGAGTCTACTAAGTTTTTCCATACCCGCGCATCTGTATCTCCCTCAGCGATTAAAAAAGAATGTTCAGTGTATTGAGGTTGATTTCTCAGTAGGCGAATTTGGTTGGCAATGTAGTTAGGGTTAATGTATTCTTTCATTCAACTGGCTTTTGTAATTCCACTGTCAAATCCCAGCGATCGTCTATAATACTTGGAGAGTGAGTAGCTAACAACACATCAAAGTTTGCCAGCTTAATAATTGCTCGCAAATCTTTGAGAAACTCGACTTGCCATGCTACGTGCAGCGAAATTTCTGGTTCGTCAATGAGAACGAGCGAGTTAGGTTGAACTTTGAACAACAACTGGTACAGCATTACCAGTTCGTGCTGTTCCCCGAACGATAAGTCTGTGGGCGACAAAGGCTTACCATCCGCCGTTGTAAAGGTAAAACCTTTCTCTTTACTGATGCTTATATTTTTATAGAGAAATCGGTGTTTAATAATTCTTGTGAAAAGTTCTATTTTAGTGGCGAGTTCCTTAAAAACCATTAGTTTATTTTCGACATCTTCAACATAAACTGACAGAATGTTTTTTGTAGTTCCATCAATATGTTCTTCGATTTGAAAATCAGGATTTTCGTCTTTATCTAAAAGACCAATTTCTCTGAGACGAGAACGCTTTTCCTCAATTTCATTTAATTTGTTGCGAAGCATTTCCTCTGTTAGATCGGAGGGTGTTTTGTTATTGAAAATTCTTGCAGGAAAGGTTCTTTCAAGGGATTGAGACAATGCACCGTATTCAGCCAGCTTTGCTTGAATATCTTCTGCGAGTTCCTGGGAATATATATTAACCGAGGGAATCATTGAGGGGTGTTTCGTATCTACCGCTGTTTTAGGAACACTTGAGGGAGTTAACAAACGCTGAGTTTCGATAAAATGAACATCGATCGAGCTTCTTAGTTCTGACAGCCACTTTGGTTCTTCCTTAACTCTCCTGGCTAACTTTGACATGAAGTTCCTAGATGCAGAGATGAGAATACTTTCTAATTGTAATTCCGAAATTTGAGTTGGTGTTTCTATGTCACCTGATGACTGTAGTGTATCATCTACGATCTCGGAGGACACATTGATTCCCACTGATAAATCTATTGAGTCCATGAATAAATTAGGTGAAAATATCTCTTTTTCTGCACCAGGCTTAGAAAAGGAAAACATTAAATCTTTATCTTTTTCATGTTCAGGTGTATCGATAGACTTAGTTATTTGTAGATGACTGCCATCATCAAAGTCTATTCTCAATTCTGCAAATGGAATAGTACGAAGCTCTGAGTAACGTGAATTAAAAAATCCATTAATTATCCTGAGTAATGCTGTTTTACCAAATCCATTCGGACTATGAATAATCGTGATTCTATCTTCCATATTCAAAGAAACCGGATGGTTGAAAACTCCAAAAAGTTTAGCAACATAAATCTTATTAATTCTCATTTTTACCTCTTGTGAAATATTGCAAGATAGACTCAATCGAGTTCGATCGCTGATAAGATTAAATCCGTTAGCATCGGAATTATTCATCTCTCTCTTCTCGTCCTCTGTGTTCTCTGCGTTCTCTGCGGTTAAATCATTCCGGTGCAGTCGGAATTGATATAACTTACCTAAAATTCTACCAAAACCTCCTCTTTTTCTCCCAACAAACCCTGCGCCGCTTCTAACATACTCTCAGCAACATCTTTCAAATCGTCGCGACTTGCCAGATAAGTTTTCAAAGCTTCTAACGGTTCTATACTATTATTAGCATTCAATTCTGGCAACCGCGGCCTCGCTAGCTGACTGACTAATTCCGGCTGGATTGTGTAGCTGTGCGCTTCGCCCAGAAGTGCGTGCAATTCTGCGCTGTCGATTAAATCCAATTGTTCCGATCGCAATTGGTAGATCAATCTCACAACCGCGTCTGCGATCTCCTTCTTCCCAATAGCTTTCACCAGCTCAGCTTGCGGGTTTTCCGATTCGGAAACATTCACTTTAATAGTCTGAAACACCCGCACTGGCAAAGTGCAAAATTCCCACTCTGCTTTTCCCCGTTCCAAATTAACTAACACAAAACCTTTATCTTCTTTCTCTTCGCTAAAATCAACTCGTTCGATACTTCCGGGATAAATTACGGGCGGATTGTTGTCAGCATTGAGATTTTGGTGTTTGTGAACGTGGCCGAGAGCAACGTAATCAAAACAAGGGCGAGTTAGCATGGAAACGGGAATGTTAAAACCTTTACCAACTGCTAAAAAACGTTCTGCACCCAGACTTGCTTTATCTGCCATTAAGTGCGCTAAAAGTACGGTTGGTATGTCGGGGTTGAGGCGGCGGATTTCGCCTTCCATGGCGATCGTCAGTTTTTCGGTTAACAATTGGTTAACATCGCCCATAGACAGGCTTTCAGTCTCGGAACGTGTCATTAAGGTCGATCGAGTCAACCAAGGCAATGTTACCACCTGTACGGGCCCGCTGCGGGTTTGAATCAGGTGAGTGTCCAGGCGATCGCCTACAATAAACTTAGGTATCCCCAAAGTCCGGTAAATTCCCAAACTCGCGCCGCCTTGTCCCTGAGAATGTTGATCGTGATTTCCTACTAGCAAAACCGTCGGAATTTGCGCGTCCACCAAGCGGCTGAATTGGCGGGCAAAAGCCTCTTTTACAAACGGCGCAGGCGTCGAATCCGGGAAAGCATCGCCGCCGAATATGACTAAATCTACGGGTTCAGAAATTGCTCTATCCATACATTTACTCAGCGTCGCCGCGAAGTCTTCCAGCCGCGTATTTAAACCGGTTTCTGGATTAATCCGGCCGTGGGAAAAGCCGCTGCCCATGTGAATGTCTGAAAGGTGTAAGATTTTAATCATTGTTTTTTCTATTTGTTAGCTATTGTTTCGGTTCTGAGTGAGGATTGAATTCCTCAGAGACCTGACTTGCATTCCTGACTGCGAACCAAAGAAAGTTGTTTTTCATACATCACAATATGAGGCCTGGTACTTTTTCATAGATTTCGCTAATTGGACAACTAAAATTCGCACTAACAAATTCTACTCTATCTCCTTGTCCGTAAGTTTGAGACACCCAATTTCCTGACTCATTCAACCGAAAACACTCAATTTTAATCTCAGATTGAGTGATGAGTACGTATTCTTGCAAACTCGGAGAAGTTTGGTAATCGACAAATTTATCGCCCCTGTCAAAAGATGCAGTTGAGGGAGATAGCACCTCAATAATTAGAGATGGATAGAGAATGAAGTCTTCGGTGGAACTTGTATCTCTTTCGTCGCAAGTCACAGCTACATCAGGATAGTAATAGCAATTTGCCTCTTCCAGTCGGACTTTTATATCTGATGAAAGAACTAAGCAGGAACTCTCGCGGAGATGATTGTTAAGCAAACTTGCTAAATTTACTGAAATAACAATATGAGGTTTTTTTGCCCCGGTCATTGCATAAACGTGTCCGCGTCTGTATTCGTGTTTGATGGGGCTTACTCGTTCGCCTTCTAGGTACTCTTCTGGGGAGATGTAAAAATTATTTTTGCTAACAAACATTGATGTTTCCTCCGATATTTTTATTTGACACTATTGGTTAATAATCGCATACCCGGGTGGGAAACGGCAGTGCCGTTTCCCTACAAATTTAACAAAACTCCAGAAATCGTGCGTGCCATAATTTGCCACTTTCCGTCAAACCCTGCGATCGCACTTTAATTTTGACACTTTTGGGGTTAGCCTCGTAGAGTCGGGCAATTTCCTGCATTTCCCCGGCGCTAAAACCCGTTCCCACTGTTCCTACTGGGACTAATTTGCCATCAATTTCTTGCGCTACTTTGACGGCGCTAAAGGGCCGCCCTGCAACTTTTGTATTTGTCAATCCGACAATGAAAAGGTCTAATTCTAGACAGTATTTAGTCCTCACCATAGGATATTGCTTAACATCTTTGCCGCCGACATAGCGGCAGTTGTGCAACACCCAAACTTCGCCTTCTTTATTTTCAGATTCCTGCTGATTTGCCAGGACGAGTTTTTCGGCTGCAGTGCGAAATGTCGGTAAAACTTCAAAGGCTGGGGATAAATTCGCCAGCATTTCGCCAACTTCAACTCCCGCTGCAATTCGTTCGGATTCTGCTGCGGTAGTTAAATCATTGCCTTTGAAAAACAAACTTTTAAAAATAGCATAAATTGCGTTAGGCTGAGTTGTCGGAAAACCGCTTTCAATATTAACTGTAGCAGCTTGCGCGCCCGTGCGGTGTTCGCTGCCGGTACAGCTTTTGTAATACAGTTCGCCGTCTAAAACAAAGGTGCCAATTTTAGCGGCTGTGTCGATTAATGCGCGATCGATCTCAATTGATGCTTGCTGTCGCAGGTTAGTCGATCGCGATTGGTAGTATACTTTATCTGGCGTCGCGATGGCAACTACTCGATTACCGTCGCGCTTCGGCTGCCCCCAATAATCGGGATTTTCGATATAATAAGAACGATCGCTCGGCGCGTCAACCGGCTGCATGGTGACAATCCTTCCCGGCTGCAAGTGCGGTGGCAATTCGGCAACAATGGGATTGTTGGCAGTTTCTATTTTTGGGGCGGAAGTTGATTGTTTAGCAGCAGCTAAATCGGCGGTAGAATTGTTTTGAGGATTCAGGGCGATCGGCTTTTCTCCCGTTTCCAATTCAAAAGCTCTTTTCCAAAAGCCAAAAGCCATTTCCGGGTATCCTTCCGACTCCGCGCACAGTGCAAAACTAATAACTTTTGCCGTACCGATGCCGCGCCCGTAATCAGCTAAATACTGCACTGCCCCCGCTTCACCCATCAAGTGCAATCCTCGCGTCACGATGCGATTGTTCCAGCGTTCTCGAATGTCGGCGCTAATTTTTTTAGCTGCTTTTCGCTTGGCTTCTGCGTATTCGGTGCAGTCCATACTGCCTCCTTTCTGTAGGGCTATTTATATACTATACTAAAGATTGATTTATTAGTCAATTGTATTTTGACAATTAGGTGGTGTGAATAAATTTAACTTTTTCATTGGTGAACTAGATTTATTTTTTTACCGCAGAGGCGCAGAGGACACAGAGGAAGAGAATAAAGAGATACTCAAGCGCGGTAATCTGTTGGCTGCTAATGCTAAGATAACTTCGATCGCGGATTGCGACCAATAAAGACGCGAGTTGCGTCTTACTCGCGTTGAGTTCGCCAACTTGCGATCGCACATTTGAGAATTTAAGATCGAGTTTAATCTTACTGTTATGATGCGATTGATTTTGTACAGCAAACCCGGATGCCACTTGTGCGAAGGTTTGCAAGAAAAACTCGAACAGATTGAAAGCCTCAAGTTTCAACTCGAAGTCAGAGATATTACCACACGCGATGACTGGTTTCAAGCTTATCAGTACGAAGTTCCAGTTTTGTTTAAAGTGCAGCCCCAGCCAACAAATTCTGCTGGCGAGGCTGGATTCTCCGCTGAAGAACTGTTACCCCGTCCTTCTCCCCGCTGTAGTGTCGCCCAATTGGAGCAAATGTTACAGAAATATTTGCAAATCGATCCGTCACAATAATACGATTTACCCAAAAACTCAGGTTTTCATCCTGACCTCGGGGTGCTCGGTGTGCAGCTTACTCTAGGCCGAGAGATTTTACACCGCGCATAAAAAAAACTTAGGGTTTGCACCGCGCACAGCAAAAACCTGTAGAGATTGGCTCAAACAATGTGTTCCGCCAGTCATATTCAAGACATTCAAGCGAGGAGTTTTTCCGATGAAATTGAGAGAATTATTAGCAGCAGTTCCCAACATTTCCTTTGACGCCAAACATCCTGCCCTCGATGCCGAAGTCAAGGGTTTATCCACTAATTCCCACGCTTGTCAGGCGGGAGATTTATTTTTGGGAATGCCGGGAACTCGGGTAGATGGCGGAGATTTTTGGCAAAGTGCGATCGAATCTGGTGCAGTTGCCGCCATAATTTCCACCCAAGCAGCCGAGAAGACACCTTCCGAAAACGGGGGTAGTTGCGTCATCGCAGCAGCCGATATGGCTCAAGTTTGCGGTCAAATAGCCACTGCTTTTTACGGCAATCCAGCTAGCAAATTAAAACTTGTCGGCGTTACCGGGACTAACGGCAAAACTACAACTACTCATTTAATAGAATTTTTGCTCAATGAAATGCAATTGCCGACGGCGCTTTTTGGCACGCTTTACACTCGCTGGCCGGGCTTCCAACAAACTGCACTTTACACCACACCTTTTGCAGTTGACCTGCAAAAGCAATTAGCAGAAGCTGTAGTCGCCGGATGCAAACACGGCGTGATGGAAGTCAGTTCCCACGCCCTAGCGCAGCAGCGAGTTTTGGGGTGTAGTTTTGAAGTTGCTGTGTTTACCAACTTGACTCAAGACCATCTCGATTATCACCGCGATATGGAAGATTATTTTAAGGCTAAATCGCTTTTGTTCAGTCCAAATTATCTCAAAAATCGCGCTGTAGTTAATATTGACGACCCCTACGGGAAGCGGATAGTTGAAACTGTTAAATCGGAAAAAGTTTGGAGTTATAGCACTAGCGACAAAACGGCAGATTTGTATGCTTCAGATTTGCAGTATCAGCCCAATGGAGTTAAGGGAATGCTGCACACTCCGAAGGGCGAAACGGCTTTTTCTTTGCCTTTAGTCGGTCAGTTCAATTTATCAAATATGTTGGCTGCGGTGGGTGCTGTTTTAGAATTGGGTTTAGATTTGTCCGCAATTGTGGAGAAATTATCTCAATTTTCGGGAGTTCCGGGACGGATGGAACGGGTGCAAATTAGCCCGGAACAAGATATTAGCGTTATTGTCGATTACGCGCACACTCCCGACAGTTTGGAGAACTTGTTGAAGGCGTCGCGGCCGTTTATTCCGGGTCAGATGATTTGCGTGTTTGGCTGCGGCGGCGATCGCGATCGCACTAAGCGCCCGATCATGGGTAAAATCGTTGCAGAATTAGCCGATTTAGCTGTTGTTACTTCCGACAATCCGCGCACGGAAAATCCCGATCGCATTTTGGACGATATTTTAGCAGGAATTCCCGCCGCAGTAAAGCCGATCGTGATGTGCGATCGAGCCGCTGCAATTCGCACTGCTATTATGGACGCTAAACCGGGAGATGGCGTGCTGATTGCAGGGAAGGGACACGAAGATTATCAAATTTTGGGCACCGAAAAAGTCCATTTTGACGATCGAGAACAAGCGCGAGATGCCTTGAAAGCCAGAATGAATTAGGTTAACTGAATTAGGTTAACAGTTAGCAGTTAACCGTTAACTGTTAACTGTTAGCTGTTTGCTGGCTCATCTTTACCTCAAGAGATGGAGTTGAGCCGAAATCCTCATTGAACCCTTCAATTATTCTACCTGAATGCCCTGCAGATATTCTTTTACTATTTCCCAAGACGCCGCCAAGAGATTTCTTTTAAACAGGAATGTCGATTTCAATGGAGATTTAGCTTCACATTGTGCATCTTCTGGTAAAATTCTGAATAACTATAGCGGTTCTCAGAAAGATGAGGTACGTAGTTGGGCCCCGGCCCTATACGTTTCATTGGTTATATAAGCTGTCATTCATACCTCACCACGCTTGAGAAAGGCTATAGATTGTCCCGTGACTGAACGGCTTCAGTAGATTGCAAGAGGAAGACTTTTGCTAGATATAGATTCTATCTCAGCCAGAGTGGGCTAGAAAATCCCAATATACCTAATCACCTATACAAAGACTACCAGTTCCACAGTTATGGCCATAGCAGAGCAAAGAATTAAAATTACCTATATCTTCACGCACCATATTCGTTGGGTTCCCTTTGAATTGGTCGCCAAATGTATCGATAAGAGTAAATTCGCCATTGACTATATCATTCTTAATGAAGGCGATCCTATGATTTCCTTTTTAAGCCAGATTGATGTTCCTTGCACTGTTGCTTCCTATCAGGATTATAGCAATACCCCAGAGATCGTCAAATTTATCTACGATCACTTGATTAGAAATAAGACTGATATTGTTCAAACTCATTGGTTCGCGGGAAGCTTGGCTGGGATGCAAGCTGCCTACTACGCAAATGTTCCAGTACGAATCTTCTTCAGAGAACATCCTTCAATTAAATACTATACGCGTCATGCTCCAAGCAAACATCGCTTGATATGGGAGTGCGCCACTAATATTATTGGTGCTAGCAACTCATGCAAGCAAGGTATGATAGAAGACGGTATACCAGATGATAAAATCACAGTTATACCAATGGGATTTGATATCAGTGAATTTGAGAATGTAGACCCTTCTCGCATTGATAAATTGCGCTCAAAGTATCTAGCAAATCATTACGGTCCTGTTATCGGTGTGGCTGCGAGGTATGTCAAATCGAAAGGAGTTGAATACGTCATTGAAGCACACAAGAAAGTTCTCGAAACTTATCCCAACGCAATCTTAGTTCTTTCGGGTACACATGTAAATCGTGCCAGATTCGAGGAGCAAAAGCGTAATGCTCGCAAAGAGGACATCGTTGCGCCTCAATACGAGGACATTATCAGCATCACAGATAAGTTGTCGCAGTTACCTGAGCAAAGCTATATTGAAATCCCATTTGAAGAGGATCTTTTTGCCCTGTTCAGGTTATTTGATGTTTTTGTTCATGTGACTACTGCTTCTTATCTAGAGGCGTTCGGTCTCGTCTATGTAGAAGCAATGCTTTCTAAAGTTCCATCTGTTATTACTCTTGCAGGTACTGCTTTAGATTATGCTGTACACAAAGAAAATGCCTGGGTTGTTGATTACAAGAACAGCGATCAAATTGCCCAAGGGATATTAACACTCTTAAACGATTCATGCCTTAGAGAAACGATGATTAACAACGCTTTTCTCTGTGCCCAACGATACGACATAAAGAATCACATACAACGACTTGAAGAACTTTATATCTGTGAGCTTCAAAAGAGAAGGAAGTAGGATAAAGTGTCAAGCCTTCAGCCCTGCTGTATAAAACTGCCTTTGTTTAATTAGATTTTACCCCTTTTTCAAGTTCAATAGATACAGTATCTACAGCAATGTTTCTACCATCAACAATTTTTAATAACAAGGATGTGCTGAAATAGTATTTAATCTTAGGTTGTACAACAAGCTCTAGAAAACTTGATAATGTTATTGTGATAACAAGCCAAATTAATAAACCTAGTAAAAAACTCAAAACTGTTCCCTGCCAAGGAAAGTATTTATGCATTAGTATTGCAATCGGCATATGTAATAGATAGAATGCATAAGAAATACGACCCATAAAAGCCATTTTTGTTAAGCAGTTACCAGATGTATTATATTTAACCAAAAAAAATGCAAGTATAGTGAAAAAAGATGCTGCTACCAATTGCGGATCTTGAAAAAGATATCCCTTCAAAATTATCCAAACCAGGTGAAAGATAGGTAGAAAGAAACAGAGTAAACGCAAATAAATAAAACCACAAAAATAGCGACCTGTGATTTCACAGATTATTAATATACAGATTGGCAAAATTGTTAGGTCAGCTAAACTGACCATACCAGGAAAAACAGGATCGTTTAAAATTAATTTACATGTGAAAAAATGATTTGTAGCATGAAATAATAAAATATAGCTAATAAGAGGAAAAAATGATTCTTTGTGACTAGAAGGTGGTACTTTCCATGATAATAATAGTCCACTCAACCAAAAAATCCATCCAGATGCATAACCAGCAAGAAATTGTGGAAATAAGGGAAGAAACCAGCCAAGAACACTGATTAGAAGAGCGCCTAAAAATAGATATAAAATTTTAGGTCGCAACCACCAGACTAAAAGAAAAACTAAATAATATAGAATTTCGTAATTTAAACTCCATACAGCTCCATTACCTGCTAAAGGAGGTAGAAAAAAAGAAAAGTATTTATCAAAATTTTGTAATAAAAATAAATTTCCTAAAACTATATTTAATTTTTCATTTGGTTCAGCCAATACTGCGAAACAAATAGCAATGAAATAAATTGGTAAAATTCTAATGGCACGGCGTAATATATAATTATGAGCCTGCTGAATAGAGAACTCTTTTGTGGTCGTTAAGCCAATGAGGTAGCCTGAGAGGACAAAGAATAGTAAAACAGCACTATGTGCTGCTGGCAAATAACCAAAATAAATATTGGGATGGTAGGTAGGGTCTAAAAAGTTTTTTAGAAACAAAACATGAGATGATGCAACTGACAATGCAGCAAGTCCTCTAATCCCCTCTAAATTAGAGTCATAGCTTGAATTTTTTTCTAAAGAGTAATCAATTCTGTTGTCAGGCTCCATTTTTGCATTAATTTTCATCATATTTCACTACCTCTCACATAGCAACTTCTCAACTTGTAAGGTACACCATATGCCATCAAGCAAGGGGCTTAAACCCCTTGCTTGTAACTCATTAACTTAAGAAGCGCTATAGTTTACTCAAAAATCATCAGTCTAAATCTTGATTCCAAGGCGCACTTCCTTATCAATCCTTGTCAGCATTGGCCCGGGCACTTCACGGAAGTAGTCATCCGTGGCTTTGCGCGATCCAGCCCAGCAGCCATAGTCATCAACGATCAGAACGCCTCCTGTGGAGAGTCGAGGATATAGCAGTTGAAACTCAACGGCTGTTGATTCATACCAATCGGTATCTAGACGCAGCACAGAGATGGTTTCGGGTTTAATTTTTTCTAATGTTTCAATGACATCTCCTCGAACAAAATGAATCTTAAAATCAAAATTATGGACGGAGAAAGCTGCTTGCACATCTTCCAATGAAGCGTAACACCAGCCAATATCGTCCCCATATTGCTCCATCATTTCAAAGCCGGTACGTCCGTATTTGTCCACATCAAATTCAGTGGGGGTTGGCATACCCTGAAACGTGTCGTACAGATATAGCTGCCGATCGCTAACGTTTCGCGCTTTCATAATCAAGGCAGCAAGTAAAGCACTTCCTCCTCTCCAAACTCCGCACTCGAGAATATCACCGGGTATCTCGCGATCGAGGACGTAGTTCACCGATGTATAAAGGGCAAAGAGAGCCTCTACGCTGGTCATTGTATAAGGCTTTACCTGCTCAAATAAATCCATGAAAACCGGATCTTTACCCATATCTGGTGTGATCTGATCTTTCATGGTTGCTTGATGCTTTGTGGAGAAAACGATCGTGCGTTCAGTAGTAATCATAATGAAACAGGAGTAGAAATAAATGGACAGGATGAGGAGTGCAAAACTTTCGTGATTATATGCGAAACAGATTAAGAAATCATTTTTTCTCCTCGATTACGATTGATGGCTGCGCTGGACGATCAGACCTTCATTTCCTCGCAGCTCAAGGGTGTGTCCCAGTTGCCCTCCCTGGCGATCCATGAATGTAGAGAGGAGAACTTTTGACTGGTTGCGAAACTCGATCGGTAATGTCCATTCCTGGTATTCAGAACTGAAGTTCAAAACCACAACGAGATCCGATTCCTCGTCAAAGCGTCGATAGCAGAACAACTGTGATGGTGAGTATAAAGAAGTGTAGTCACCAAGCTGTAGTGCTGATTGTCGCCGACGCAAGCGCAACAGCGCCCGAGTTAGTGAGAGGAACGATCGAGAGTCATGCTTTTGTGCTTCGACATTAATACTGCTGTAGTCATGAGTGATGGGTAGCCAAGGATGAACTGATTCTGAACAGAAGCCTGCATTCGCAGAACGATCCCAAAGCATCGGCGTGCGTTCGGGATCGCGCCCCACCCCAATGCCGGGAGCTTTTTTTTCCCAAGGATCTTGGATATGCTCGGAGGGAATCCAGCCATCCTCCATTCCCAGTTCTTCTCCGTAGTAGATTGTTGGTGTACCGCGAAGGGTGAGCAATAGCATCATAGCGATTTTGGCTTGAGAAATCCCAATTCTGCTGGCGACGCGATGCTTGTCATGATTGCTTAATGACCAATTGGGCCATGCACCTTCAGGCAGCAGTCTCTCGTAACGATCGACAATTTCTCTGACGGACTCAGCACTCCACTGCAAATCCGATGACATCAATTCGGAATTGAGCGGTAAATGAAATTCGTCATTTGCTCCATAGTGCTTGACTATTTCTTCTAGTGATTTGTATAGTTCAGCAATCAAAAGCCGATCGCCGTACCCATCTACCAGCGTTCGCAGCATCCGATTGAAATCGTGAATTTCCGGTATATTTTTACTGAAGACTTCAAACAGGCGATCGGATGGTTCCATGCCGGGATGCCAGTCGGGATTCACGGGATTATCTCGAAACTGCAAATCCTTGTAAGCGCGATAGGCGGCATCAACTCGAATTCCATCTACGCCTCGCTGCAACCAAAAATGCAGTACATCCAGCATCGCCTGTTTAGCATCGGGGTTGCGCCAATTGATATCTGGCTGTTCCTTGAGAAACGAGTGTAGATAGTATTGCTCTGTTCGATCGTCCCATTCCCAGCCAGAAAGCCCATCAAAACGTCCCAGCCAATTATTGGGAAGGCTACCATCTGGCTTTGGATCTTTCCATATATACCAGTCTCGCTTGGGATGAGAACGCGAACTGCGGGATTCAATAAACCACTGATGCCGATCGCTAGTATGGGCGGCAACAAAGTCAATCAAGAGCTTGAGATTGCGATCGTGCAAATCTCCGATCAAACTATCTATATCTGAAAGAGTTCCAAAGACAGGATCGACGTTTGTATGGTCGCTAACATCATAACCAAAATCGGCCATTGGAGAGGGATAGTATGGTGTCACCCAGATGGCATCTATCCCAAGCCATTCTAAATAATCCAGTCGCTGGATAATGCCACGGATATCACCGATGCCATCTCCGTTCGAGTCCTGAAAGCTGCGTAGATAAGTCTGATAAATAACAGCAGACTTCCACCAAGGAGAATGAGACATTACGGTCATGGGTAATTAAAATCAATAAAAAGAGGAAGATTTCTTCGCTCAGGATTTGGTATAGTACCTAAACCACCTCGATCGCGGCGGATCGTGAAAAGACTTGCCAGCATGGATGGATACTGCTGTCAGTGTTGAACGGTTGATCGGATAATATCATAATCCCTCTTTGGTTACTTGGACTGTAAAAAAAGCTTTCGCCTTGCCGTCTCTGGATTTTAACCATGCTCAACAATTTATTCTTCGCAAGGCGAAAGCCTTACCAACCAATAGTTCCCAAAAATTATCTACCGAAAGTCACAAAAGAGGGATAATGATTGCCTAAATGATTTAGGTAGATCTATTCTCGCAGATCCCTGTTTCATCCTTTAAGGAAGTAGGAGTGAGAAGATTTACTTCACAAACAGCCTCTAAAGAAACATCATTGATATGATCCCTCAAATTCAACCTTGGATTGACGATACTGAATGGCAAGAAGTTAAGCGGGTGATGGAATCAACCTACTTAACCGAGAATAAGGTGACAGAGGAGTTTGAAGCTGGCATTAGGGCTTTAACGGGGGCAAAGCACGCAATTGCTGTTTGCAACGGTACTGCTGCCTTATACTGCATCCTCAAGGCTCTGGATATCGGTCATGGAGATGAGGTGATTGTCCCCAACATGACCTTTGTTGCTTCCTCGAATGCGGTGATTATGGCAGGGGCTAAGCCCGTCTTTTGCCCAGTTAGAGCAGATACCCTGTGCATTGATGTAGAAGCAGCCGCAGCGCTGGTCAATGACAAGACTAAAGGGATTATGCCTGTCCATTTGTACGGTCAAAGTGCAGATATGGATGCGGTGCTCGCCTTTGCTAAGCGCTTTGAGTTGAAGGTGATTGAAGATGCAGCACAGGCGATCGGAGTAGAGTTCAACGATCGTCATGTCGGTTATGACGGAGAGGCAGGTGCGTTTTCGTTCTATGGCAACAAAACGATTACCTGTGGTGAAGGTGGGATTATTCTCACCGACTGCGATACTGTTGCCCAGACTTGCCGCCGGCTTAAGAATCACGGGCGATCGCGCCGCGGCACGTTTATCCACGAACATATCGGCTTTAATTTTTCCATGACAGAAATGCAGGCAGCCATTGGTGTTGCCCAACTCAGAAAGTTACCTGCAATTATTGAGCGCAAACAGCAAATTTATGAAGCTTACATGGCTGGTTTAGCAGATGTGACGGAGTTGCAGCCGATCGTTATAGACCCGCGGTGTAAGCCCGTCCACTGGTTTACCTCTTTCTTTGCGGAAAACCGGGCTGAACTGGCTGACTATTTAGCCCATCGGGGAATTCAAACCAGACTATTTTTCTGTCCGCTTCATCTTCAACCTTGCTATCAAGGCTGGACAGATCCCAGCATGACCTATCCTGTCAGTACATCTGCTTATGAGCGAGGAATTTCTTTGCCCTCATCCTATAGTTTGACTGATGAAGAACTAGATTTTATCATCGCCGAAATTCAGCAGTTTTATCAGCGTTGCGAGCAATTGAAAAGTGCTTGAATCTCCCCTCTCCCAAACCTCCGAATATCTTGCCTGTCGCGATCGGGTAGTTGCGGCTCTTTTCGATTTGCCCCAGGGTAAAGCGTTATCTGAGGCGCTAATTGCAGGTCGCGACTTTCTTCACTCGATCGAGCCCGATGAGGTGGCAGGCGTAACCAGAATTCAGGTGCGGGAGGGGCACGGGCCTCAAAATCTCAATGATGAGCCGCTTGACACGCAGTTTCATGCTTATTTGGAAGCTGCGATCGATCCCCAGATTCGTATGGGTCTCCTCTCAGATGGCACTAAACCCAGCAGCTATGACGATCGCAAAGTCCGCTGGTCTGGCGCTGGAGTGGCTGGATTCTGGTCTCGCAGTCAAGACACCTTCACGCTGGAAGTTGGGCCCACTAGCTACCCGCGTTGTCGTCTGGATTTGACTCGCAGTTCCCTCGAAGCACTAAAGCTGATGATGCGCGGACTGACAACTTACCAAGATCCCTACGCCTATTTTGCCAGGGGAGTTGGGGTTGCGGTGGTTCCGCTGACTGCGGATGGTAATGTCTACATTGGTAGGCGATCGACTTCATCGGATTACACAGGCGTTCTCAATTTTGTGGCGGGTTGGGCTACATTTTCTCCTACAGCTCAAGACATCAATTTTTATCAAGATGCTCAGCGGGAGTTGCGGGAAGAAGTGAATGTTGCCATGACCTTAAATGACACGAATACTCGGTTTATTGGCATATCTGGCAACCCGATCACGGGAGAAGTTGATTTGGTCTTTGTGGTGCAAACAGAAATGGGCGATCGCCATTTTCAATCGGGTCAGTGGGAAGAGCATTCTTGTTTGGTTTGCATTCGCAATAAAGCTGAAGCTCAGGCTTTGCTGGAACACGGAGTGTTACCCGGAGAGCAAGAACCTTGCGCTCTGATGTTTTCCTCTCGCTTGGGATTAGAATACTTAGTTCAACAGCATTGGTGAACGGTAGATAGAAAACACCCGACACCGCTGGCAATCAAATATTTTGAACAGGATGAAACTCTATGCAATGGCTCAATGAACCCTCCCAATGGACTGACTCAGGCGATCGCTTGATTGTCAAAACTTCTCCCAAAACAGATTTCTGGCGAATTACCCATTATGGTTTTATTCGTGACACCGGACATTTTTACTTTGATTCCATCAGCACTGATTTTGTTGTTGATGTCAAAATACGCGGCAATTACAAGGATATCTACGACCAGGCGGGCATCATGCTGCGTGCAGATGAAAAGCATTGGATCAAGACAGGTATTGAATATGTTGATGGCGTACAAAATCTGAGTGCTGTCGTTACCCATGAATATTCAGATTGGTCAGTCATTCCCTTGCCGAATCCCCCTGATATTTTACACTTGCGCGTTGAACGCTCTAAAGAAGCTATCCAAATTTTCTACTTAAATGAAGCTTCTAACTATGCAATGCTCAGAATGACGTATTTACCCTATGAAACGCTTCAAGTAGGCGTTATGTGCGCCTCCCCAGACGGAGATGGATTCGAGGTGACGTTTGAGGATTATCAGGTCAATGCTACAGCGTCATAATCTTCCTTAAGATACATATAGTAGCGGATGATGGATAGCAACGAGGTGATGGGGCGAAAATTCCTGATTGAGAGAACTTTAAAGAGGTTGCTGACCACTGGCGAAAATAAATGTACACGCGACTTGAGTCCCCAGGATGACAAGTATTCAGGCTTTTAAAACATCCTCTAAACTGGAAGAAAGTTTTTCTATATTGCCTTGTCTCACCTGCCAATTTAGCTTGAGGTTTAGCCAGAAATTCCAGAGGGTAACGCAGGCGATCGCTACCAACTTTGCAATATATTCATTCACACCAAATCTATAAAAAAGCCAATTGACAATTAAACTATTTAAAATTAAACCAAAAAAACAAATCAGATTGAATTTGAAAAAACGTTGTAATCGCTGACTGATTAATTGCTGCGCTTGAGAAACATCACTAAAAGTCCACACATCATTCCAAAGGAAATTGTTAATAATTGCAACCTCTGTTGAAAGCACGGAACTGGGAGTTAATGTTAAACCTAACGGCTTGTGCAGGAGAGCAAACACTCCCAAATCTACCGCTACCCCACCCAAACCCACTACAGCAAAACGGATAAACAAAGCTACAGGTAAACCGGACAAGTATAACTTCAATCTTGGATAATCAATGTACAGATGGAGCTTCTCTCTAGTTCTTACTGCTCTAATTTCACTTTTCTGACGTTCTTGACACATTTAACTTACTTCTCCATGTTCAAAAATATTTTCTATTCTTTCTGAATTTTTTCGACTTGCCACAGTTCTGTGAATGGCTCGTCACTTAACCTAAGTGAATAGGTTTGATCTTCCTTAAATCGAGCAAGCAAGTTTTGGCTATTCGTCATATCAGAATCAAACAAAAAGATATTGCCGACTTCTTGAGGGAGCAGTGGCCTGCGGTCATCTTGCACAATTAGTAAATTGATGTTTGAATTTAAAAGATGATTTAAGATTAGCAAGCTTCCTATATTATAACTATGGTTGCTACTTACTAATAAAGGATTATCAAATTTATTGATATATTTTGCTGTTGCTATAGGATATTGATTACCGATTTGTAGCCACCAAGTATCAGCTTTAAAGAGCATCACATCTGAGACCAGTCCAGCCAACAGGAATCCAACCATTAAACATTGCCAAATTTTTTGCTGCCAGTGCTTCTCCGAGAAGATATGGATACCTAAAACATAAGCGACAGCAATTTGGAGGCTGAGGTATAAAGGCAACTGATACCGAAAAACAGTGGAGCGAATCCCCCCCAAAATAAGATCGGGTAACAGCAAGCAGACAGATGGGGTCGCCCCTAAAAGAATTAGAAACAAACTAAATTTAGTAAACCTTGCGTTGCGGAAAAAATACAAAATATAAAACATTAAAATTACAGAAGAAATACCCGCTAAAATATTGTAATTTATATGACCTATTTCCCAAAAGTCTTTATTAATTAAAGGGGTATAACTACTAAAGTTAACGTCAAAAAAAATTCGAGTGATCTGAGCCAGTAAAATGGCAATTAAATCGAAGGGATTATCTAATTTGTAGAATGATAAATGAGACGTTAGTTGATTTGCTGTACCGATATGAGTGATAAATACAAATATCCAAGGAAGAAAAATTAATAGCCCAACTAAAGTTGCAAACAGATAATTTACAATAGTTTTGTTAAGGCGAAAGCGTTGTTGAGAAGCCACATAAATGCCATGAGCCATCGCTACTAAAGCGGTCAATAAATGGGTATACAGTCCCACAGCTAGGGTCAGGCCATATATTGCCCAGTTCAAGAAAGTTTCCCGTCGGAGAGTTCTCAACAAGGCAGCACTGCATACTAGAATTGTTACCATCCACAAACCGTACTGGCGTGCATCTTGAGCTAAGAAAATCTGCAAGGGAGAAACAGCCATTAGAGCGATCGCCACCCATCCCACAGCTTTTGACTCGAACAACTCTAGACACAGCCAATACACGCTGGGAAATATCAATAGACTGATCGCCGCTGATAAACTCCTCACCCCAGCGGTTGAATCCCCAAATGCTTGCGCCCACAATCTCACCACTGTATAGTACAAGGGAGGATGCTGTGGGTCTGAGGTCATTAGATAGCGAACAGTATTGCTGACGCCTCGGTCTGGATTAATGTGTTGATATTTATCCAAAGCCGCAACAGGAATTACGCCCTCATCAAGAACTTCTTGTTGTACTTCAGTGACAGTATGACCAGAAACCGCTAGGAGGGTAAAAGCTTCATCGTACCAGATCGCTTTTTGACCCAAATGGGCAAAGCGAAAGAAAATCCCTATCCCAATCAGGAAAATTACTAATACTTTTAACCAAATAGGGGCATTTGGCTTAGCTATTGGAGTTAGTTTTTCTAAATTCATGCTCAGGCTGGCGAATCTACATATGTATTACACGCATAGAATTACGGCTAAAACTTCTCGGAGGCCTGAATCTGGCTTACAATTGCTGAAAGGGGCCAATATCCCCAAGATTCCGTAATCTTCTGGTTCTCAATCTTGAATATCTCTAACGCCTCAAATTCTACTTTCACTCCACTGGAAGCTAGACCAACAAACTCACCTCGGTGCGTACCTGTAAAGTGACCTCGAAATACAACTTTGTCATTTTCCTCAATCAGATCGTCAATCACCACTTTGATATCTGGAAAGGCTTTGTGAGTCGCCTTCAATATCTCAATCGCATCCTCGACGCTTCGCACTTGAGGTAGCCCACGATCTATATAATTCGGTGCAATATACTTGTATGCAGCTTCGTAATCTTGATTGTTATAGATTTCAAAAAACTGTTTAACTACTTCCTTATTAGTCAGACTATTCATTGAATCTCCTTTGTACTTTGACAGGTAAATCATATACGAACGCTGTTACTTTGTAAACTTGTCAGAACTTACGCACCCAACCAAAGAAACCGGGTTTTTTGACGAAAATACTTGGTTGTGGCCCACAGATTCTCTCAAAAATCCGGTTTCTGGGACTCCCTGCGTAAGTCCTACTTGTGTTCTTGAGTTTCCAGAGCGATCGCATACGTTTCTTAACATTTTCAGTAGTTTTGTGAAAGTTGCGTAAGTCCTGACCTACTTTCCTCAATTGCTTACAACCGATACCAGTGCTCGATCGATTGCTGCCAATACGTCCGCATCGAGTTGTATGCCTGATGCAGCAGCGTTATCAACAATTTGTTCCGGGCGACTAGCACCGATAATGGCTGAAGATACGTACTCAGACCGCAGTACCCAAGCCAGGGCTAACTGTGGCATACTCAACCCTAAGTCTCGGGCAATGGGTTTCAGTTTCTGTACTGCTGTTAGAATGCGATCGCTAAACAACTCCTCCAGCAAAAACCAATTCATTTTTTCATTTGCAGCGCGAGAATTTTGAGGTGGAACTTGCCCTGGCTGGTATTTGCCTGTAAGTACACCTTGAGCTAATGGCGACCAAACAATCTGACCGATACCATTAGCTGCACACAATGGAAACACTTCAGCTTCCGGTGTGCGCCACAGCATAGAATACTGAGGCTGACTGGAAACAAAGCGTTCAACATCAGCAATATTGAACGCAGATTGAATTTGCTCTGGACTCCACTCGCTAAAGCCGATGTAACGAGCTTTTCCCTGACGCACTACCTCAGTGAGTGCCGTCATTGTTTCCTCTAAAGGCGTGTCCGGATCGTAGCGATGACATTGATACAGGTCAACATAATCGGTACGCAATCGGTTTAAGGAAGCATCAATTTGTTTTCTAATTTGCGCTGCTGACAGTCCTCGGTCAGTAGGTGACGTGGGAAAGAAGACCTTGGTTGCTAGCATATAGGACGATCGCTCAATTCCTTGTAATACTTCCCCTAGAAATGACTCAGCGCCACCAGCCGCATAAGAATTAGAAGTGTCAATGAAGTTAATACCCAGGTCAAAGGCTTTGTAAATGCAAGCCTCTGCATTTTGCTGTTCTACACCCTCACAAATACCCCAGGAACCAAGACTGATTTCAGAAATATGCAATTCGCTGTTACCCAGTTTTCTGTATTTCATTTGTATTTCTTATTTCACTTGTGTTTTTTTATATTTATTGACCAATAAATGAATATAAAATGATAGTTTTGGCGATATTTTCAAGATAAATTAAATTATAAGTTTGCAACAGCCTCCTTTTCCTCATTTGATTGCAAAGTCATAGGTATCTGTATTCCCGAAATCAACGTGCAAGATAACATAAATACGGATAAAGCTAACCATAAAAAATGATTGCTATGAAAATAAAAGGTTGATAAACATAGAAAGATAAGTCCCACTAAGCCACTGACCAAGTACGTATTGCGTACAGCAGAGCCCTCACCCAAGCCAGAAAAATATCCATCTAGAATATAAGCAACTCCCGCGCCCAGTACAACAATTGGTATCCAAAGGATATAAATTTTAATGGATTCTATCAATTCTGAATGGCTAGTGAACAGATGAAATATAGGGTCAGGAAAAAAGACAGCAGCCAGCCCAACTACTAAACTGATCGCCAGATTGGTTGCTAATGCAATTTGCAAAAGAGGCACAAATTTATGTGTTGTTCCTTGACCTTGAAAATTACCGATTAAAGTTACAGTAGCGTATTCTACTCCATCACACATATACATACTTATTGCTACTATTTGAAGTAGTAAAACATTTTCAGCCAGAACCTCAGTACCCAATGTTGAGCTAAAAGCATTGAAAAGGACAAAAATAGATACGATAACTATAGACCTAACAGATAGATTGCCATTCAGAACAAAAGCAGTTTGAAATGCGGACACATTTAGGACTTTGCCTGTTAAATCACCTATTTCTTTTAAGGAAAATTCACGGCATATCATCACAAGTCCGACAAATAAAGTTATATACTGGCTAATAGCCTGCGACAATCCAGCCCCCATGCTAGACCAATCCCAAAGGACAATGAAAAGGTAATTCAGTGCAATATTAGCAACATTCCCAATAATAGTGAGTAAAAGAACTTTGCGGTTTTGTTCTCTTCCCAGAAACCATCCAATTAAGACTAAGTTGACGAAAGCAGCAGGCGCTGCCCAAATCCGACTATTAAAATAAGTAATCCCGGCAAGCTGCACATCGGGCGTAGCGTTCAACAACATAAAGCCTAGCTTCCCCAAAGGGTATTGCAGCAGCAGAAAAAGCATACCCAATCCCAAAGCGATTAAACCATTTTGTAGCCCAGATAGAAGTATGGCTTCTCGGTCATCTCGTCCAACTGCTTGAGATGTAATTGCAGTTGTTCCTGACTTGATAAAAGCACAACTTTCGTAGAGAAAATCAAACAAAATAGCACCTAATGCCACGCCTGCTAAATAACTAATGTTTGACAGGTGTCCCAGGAAAGCTACGCTGATTGCACCCGATAAGGGTATTGTAATATTTGACGCTACGTTAACAGCAGCCATTTTCAGAAAGCGATATAGAAAGTCGTATTGAAGCAATGTCAAAGTTCCTTGGGATAGATACTCCAGTCTAGTTTATCAGTATTTTTTGCCTAATGCCAACTTGAAATGAAATCAAGCAGAATCAAGGGACGAGAATCAGGAAGCTAGCTCCCTGGGTGTAGCGGCCCGCAATTATAAACAGTCCGGCTTGCAATCAAATAGAACTTACGCATTGACAAAAAAACACAAGTATGTATCAATTGCCAACTTTATTGTATGCCTTCGGGAAGAGAAGTTTCCGCGATCGCAAACAGTTGCAAAAGCCCCATAAATGAAGAATCCAATCAAGGACGGAATTTTGCCGATTTTCAAGTCCATCCAAATCAAATCACTATTCTGACAAAACTAGAAGGTGAACAGGTAAAAATTGCCATCGCAGATAGCAGAAACGGAATCTCAGAAGAGCTGAAATATCTGATTTTTTACTATCTATTTACCACTAAAGACGCGGGCAAAGGGACTGGGTTTGGTCTGGCGATCGCGCCTCAAATTGTAGAAGAAAAATACGGCGGCCAACTGAGTTGTATTTCTGCACGGGGAGAAGAAACGGAGTTGGTAATTGAGATTTTGATTGATTAATGCGATCGTGCTGTAGGGGCGGGTTTTACCAACAATATTTTAGGCTCACAAACAATCTATAAAAACCCGCCCCTACCCAACCAATCACCTAGATTAACATGAGTCGTTGGGCTGGGCGGGTTTATTATATTGTTCGTTTCTGACATAGATGGTTGGTTAAACCCGCCGCTACAGATTCGACCAATAATTAATAACTATTTTGCCGACCAAGCTGGGGCGGGTTTATTATATTGTTCGTTTCTGACATAGATGGTTGGTTAAACCCGCCGCTACAGATTTTGCCAATAATTAATAACTATTGCAGCGGCAAAAATACCGTCATCACCTCACCCTTTTGAGGGCGCTGGCGAATTACCAACTTCCCGCCAGCAGCCCGAAATAAATTCTTAGTCACGCTCAAATTTAAACTCAAACTTCCCGTCTCCGGCTGCACCATCAACAAAGGCCCGATCGATCGCAAAGGAGAATTCGCCTTAGCCGCAAAAGTCGATGCGCCATTACATTCAGGTAGATGTTCCGATTCCAACTGCAACTTTAACTGATCGCCCGCCAATGTCACCTCCACCTGAATGCGACTCCCCGATGGCAAAGTTCGAGTAAAATTCTCAATTAAATTAGTTAAAACCTGATCCAACATCGTCGGATCGCTGACTACTGCGGGCAACTTTTTCGGAACAATAACTTCCAAAGTGTGGTTGCGTACAGCAGCCTGTTTTTGCCAGCGGGGAATGCTATTTTGCAGCACTTCACCGAGGGACATTGCTGTTAGCTGCACGCAGGAATTTTTGGCTTGCGACATTTCCAATTCCACGGCGCGGAAAATTAAACCGAAGCGATCGATCTGAGCGGTACACTCAGCATCAATCATTTCCAAACGCTTGACCACTACAGGCTCGAGTTTGGGTCGCTTCAGCAGCAGCCGAGTCAGCGTGCGAATGGTAGCCAAAGGTGTGCGGACTTCGTGGGCGATCGCCTGTAGCAATTCCACCTCTTTACTAGCCAGAGGAATTGGAGATTTGCAGTTGATATCTGCAGGCGATAACTTGTGATGTCTATGCTTCAAACCATCATCAATTCTTTCATCCTTTACCCTGCCTGCTTCATCTTTCCCAACCGGCAAATTATGCAACAGCAAGCGGCTGAACTGCATCACTGTTTGATAATTTGGAGCAACAGGCAAAAACTGCTCGAACAGCGCATCTAATTTAGTAGAATTATTAGTTACTTGGCTAACTGGCAAATTGAAACTGCCATCAGAATTTACAAGCAAACAGTCGCTTTCAGTCACCCTGAGCCGCAAAACTTCCCAAGCTTTGGCGACTACTTGCGGGTCGAAAGAAAATAGAAAAGCCGGAATTCCCGCAGAATTTTCACCCAAAACCATCACCAGGCTAAAACTAGCAGTTAAAACCAAACAAAACTGCTCGTGCGCCAAAGGGTCGCCGATCGCCAAAGCCAAAGCCGGGGCCGCCGCAGGCACAGATATTTGCTCATCAGCCGCCGGCAGTAAAGCTAAAGTTTGTCTGGCCCGAAAAGACCACAAAGCTGCATCGTTGTCGGGAATACTCGTAAAAATCCAATTGGCAAAGCCGTTGGCCAAAGCGGGGTCAGTCAAAACCGAAGACGGGCCCGACAACACCAACCCATGACAGGAATTGGGGATTGTCGATCGACAATTTGCTCGATCGGCATCTGTTTTTTGTCCTGCTTTTTGGCGGTCGAGCATTTGATTCAAAGCTGCGATCGCCCCGTACCATTCCTGTTGGGCTTTCAGCCGAGAAGCCCCACGGCTGGCAGGACACCGATGGCGGTTGTTTTCTCCCGCCAACTTAGCATCAAAGAGACTGAGGTCATTTTCTTGGCCTTCGGAGGCTAAAATTTCGCTTATTGTCGGTAAAAAGTAAGTATTCACAGTTATAAAACCACCTTCGGAGGCATGAAGGGTGAAGTATTTATTTATAGGAAAGTTCAGGAGTTAAGAGTCAAGCACCAGCACGATCGAAAAATCCCGCATAATTTCTTGCGCCTTGCTCCTAACCCACAGGATATCGACATTTGTCAACTAACGACATTGGCAGAACCGTACCAATAAGTCGCAATCTCCGCGCTTGGGGCGATATTTTGCACGAACCAGGACGATCGCCCTGACAAAAGTGCAAAATGAATTGACACTCCTGGGCCTAAAGGCGTGAGGATTCTTCGTTCACAGACCCAACTTGCCCAGACAAGATTGCTCCAGCCTGAGTAGAGGTCGAATCTCCCGAAGCGTTCGGATTTAAAATCCAGGTTCCTACATGACCTGTAGTACCCAAGGCTAAATTCAGGATATTTCTAGCGGCGTTCCAATCTCTATCTAATTCCAGTCCACACTTGCAACTATGTGTTCTAGTTGATAGAGATTTTTTCACAACAGTGCCACAGTTAGAACATTTTTGAGAGGTATAAGCTGGATTAACGGCAATCGTTATTTTCCCAAGCTTAATTCCAAAATATTCCAACCATTTCCTGAATTGATACCAACCAGCATCATTAATTGACTTAGCGAGACAATGATTCTTCACTAGGTTTTTAACCCTCAAGTCTTCATAGGCGACCAAATCGTTAGATTGGATTACGCAACGCGCTATTCTCTTAGCGTGTTCTTGACGCTGCCTACTTATTTTGAGGTGTACTCGCCCTAGTCGATTAATGGCTTTCTTTCGGTTGGTAGAGCCTTTCTTTTTGCGAGAAACACGGCGTTGTCGAGACTTCAGTCGCTTCTCACCTTTTTTGTAAAATCTGGGGTTCGGTTCACTATGTCCGTTGCTGTCGGTATAAAACTCTTTGAGTCCAACATCTAAACCGATTGTTCGCCCACTCGAAGTTGTTTCAACTTGGCATTTAATCCTGATTACAAATTGGACATAGTAACCGTCAGCACGTTTAACCAAACGTACCCGCTTAATTTGCTCGACTTGGTAGAAGTTTAAGTCCCACGTCCCTTTCAGCTTGAGTCTGCCGATACCTTTTTTGTCGGTAAAAGTGATTTGCTTGCGCGTCTGGGAAAGTGACCACCCTGATGTCTTATACTCAACTGAGCGACAGTTTTTCTGAAATTTTGGATAGCCTTTCTGACCGGAAACCTGGCGCTTGCAATTGTCGTAGAACCGAGCGATTGAAGTATAAGCACGTTCAACCGAAGCTTGACAAGCATGGGAATTTAAAGTCTTGACAAACGGAAATTCATCCCGCAACGCTGTGTTGTAGCGATAAAGCTCTTTCTGCCCAATGCCTCTGTTGTCCATCCAGTAACGGATGCACTTGTTGCGGACAAACTGAGCGGTTCTAATCGCCTCATCTATAGCAGTGTATTGGGTTGTTTTTCCTTTAACTTTAAATTCCAGAACTATCATTTGACGTGGAAAAACCCTACGGCAATAGTCTAACATAAAAAAGTCGCCCGCTTGTGGGCGAGGCTTGAAACCCAAATTTTTGGTCAGTTAAACACCGTGCTTTCCTTATGCCCACCTCGATCGCCGACTCGAAAAATCTGCTGTCAGACTTAATGGCACGCTACCGCAACCAAGTCGATTATCTAGCAATTCGACTCGAAGAAGCCGAAGGCACCGACATCCTGCTGCGAGGCGAAAAAATTGAAACCCTCAGCGAAGGAGTCTCAATTGGCGGCCAAGTCCGAGCTTGTCACAAAGGCGGCTGGGGCTTTGCCAGTTTTAACCGACTTTCCACCCTCGCCGAAAGAATCGAAGAAGCCATCGCCGCGGCTAAACTGATCGGCGAAGAAGAAACGATTCTGGCACCTGTCACCCCAGTACAAGACATTTGCTTGCTGCCGCTGACTGGAACAGACCCGCGTCTGGTTCCCCTTATTGACAAAAAGCAATTGTGCGATCGCTACGCGGCCATTCTCCGCAGCATTGACCCCCGCATCGCCACCATCTCCGTGCGCTACGGCGACAGCACCCAGCGCATCATCCTCGCCACCTCCGAAGGCACCATGCTCGAACAAGGTTGGGCAGACATGGAAATGCGGTTTGCCGCCACGGCCCGCAGCGGGGAAACCGTACAAACCGGCCGCGAAACTACCGGTTCCCGCAAAGCCTACGAAGATTTAACCGATCTCGATGTTCAAGTTCGCAGCGCCGCTCAGCGCGCCGTAGATTCCCTAGCCTTACCCCCCGTCCAAGGCAACACCTACACCGTCGTCATCGACCCAATTCTGACCGGATTGTTCGTCCACGAAGCCTTCGGGCATCTTTCCGAAGCCGACATGGCCTACGAAA
Organism: Microcoleus sp. F4-D5; assembly: GCF_036704885.1. Taxonomy (NCBI): domain Bacteria; kingdom Bacillati; phylum Cyanobacteriota; class Cyanophyceae; order Oscillatoriales; family Microcoleaceae; genus Microcoleus; species Microcoleus sp. F4-D5. Next base: position 60,204 of record NZ_JAUBSX010000005.1, read on the forward strand.
ATCCCGACATTTTGGAAATTATGACTCTCGGCCGCCAGTTCGGCCCAGAAAACTTGCAAATTTTCGACGGTGCAGCGCCAGAGGGACACCGGGGCAGCTTTTTCTACGACGACGAAGGCACTCCCGCGACTACTACTCAGTTAATTAAAGACGGCGCTTTAGTCGGGCGGCTGCACTCGCGGGAAACGGCGGGCAAATTGGGAGAAACGCCTACTGGCAATGCTCGCTGTTTGAATTATCATTATCCGCCGATCGTCCGCATGACGAATACTTGGATCGAACGGGGTAATACGCCAGTTGCAGACTTATTTTCTGGTATCAAAGAAGGAGTTTATGCGCGCAATTGGCAAGGCGGCATGACTAACGGCGAAATGTTTACTTTCAGTGCCGGCGAAGCTTGGATGATCCGCGACGGAAAACTCGACAATCCGGTGCGGGATGTTACTCTTTCGGGTAATGTTTTCAGCACTTTAGCCGATATTGAGGCGATCGGCGACGATTTCTACTGGGATGAATCCGGCGGCTGCGGCAAGGCAGGACAAAGCGGTTTGCCGGTGGGCTGCGGCGGCCCTAGTTTGCGGATTCGCGATGTCGTGGTTGGCGGCGAAGCTGCCGAAGAAAATTAAAGCTGCAAAAGTTGAAAAAATCAAGGTAAAGCGCCAGATTCCTACTCGCGCTTTACCTTGATTTTTTCAGTGCAACATTTCGCGCCGGTTTGTGGCTTGTGATATCTTGAGTACGCTCGGTCAAAAAACCGGAACAGCCAAAAATTATGTCTTAAGTCGTCAAATACCGCTAAAAAATCGGTTTTTTAGTACGCAGTACGTAAGTCCTGAATTAATGGATGGAAATATTCAATTTTTCTCCTCTTCTCCCAATTTTCGATTCTCCCCGTACTTACCTAATCCCCAACAGACAATTATCGCTTTTTTCGCTTTTATCTCCCGCTTCCTCGTTCTGGCGGCGTATCTTTATCGTTATCTGCGTGAAAGGTCAGAGTGTCGGCTACGGCGGTTAAAATTTCGGGATCTGAGTTGTGTTGAGCAAAAAAGGTCGATCGAGTTTCTAAGCTTTGAGCGTTAACTGCGGTGCCGCTCAGTAACAGGCTTGACATCAGGATGGAAGAGTAAACGCGCATCATCAATTTTGGTGTTTGTATTTTCCCCTTCTTGATACGCAGTCTGTACTCTGCTATCAGGATAAAAAAATTAATTGCGGCGAAACCATCAATTAGTAATTGACCGCAACTACACTTTTTGTGATTTTTCCTTAAATGCGGCGGAAACCCCTCATCTAGCTCGCTTGTTCGCTCGCAAGTTCGAGTTGTCTGCTACTTACTGGCGGGCAACCAGCAAAATTCAATACCATCTACAAAAAAAGAATGCCACTCTAGGCCGGTACTCCCAACCCGGTAGTTATAAATAATTCTCAATTTTGAAATCTCAAATCTCAAATTTCTAATCTCAAATGGTATAAACCCTGAAAGCCTATTGAAATACTCTATCAATAAGTAAATGAAAAGCGCAAACTATAAATTTTTAATAGTTTTCAGATTAATTTCGCAATTTATCGATCTGACGATTCCACCCTCGAATCAAATCAAAATAGCAGAGTAGAGAGGCGCGTCATCAACACTCTACATATAAATATTTGGGTGCACGAGATTCCTAAAGCAAGCAATGTCTAATCCTTCAGAATAACTTCATAAAGAGTTGCTACGGTATTTTTAAATGAATTGTGAACATTTTTATTTTTTTTCGGCTATTGCTTTTTGTCAAGATGGCTAGCGGCCCGCTCCGAAGGACGAGTCGAAAGCGGTTCGGGGAAAAAAAACCGTTCACAAAATCCTGGAGTCAATCTCAAATGTCAATCTCAAATGTCAAATCTCAAAACTCAAATGACTAACTTGCGCGCAGGGATTAAAAAAACCGGGTTTTTAAACCGATATCGCGGAGTCAAACTCAAATCTCAAATCTTAAATCGACTGACTTGTGCATCTATCTGCACGAACAGCGAATCGAGGGTTGACGAGTTGTCCAAAATAACATCAGCTTGTTGACACTTTTGAGCTAGCGGCAACTGGGCGTTAATGCGGGCATTAGCTCGATCGTAACTCAAGCCGTCTCGCTGCATCAGCCGTTCTAACTGCACTGCGGGCGAACAGTACACCACCCAAATTTCGGTACACAAGTCAGTCATGTTAGCTTCAAACAGCAGCGGCACAACCAAAACCAAAGTTAACTTGTCAGTCGGGGCGCAGAAACCGGAGTTTTTTTCAACAATACTTCGTTCTAGCTTTCGATCGCGGTGAACAAACCCGGTTTCTTGAGTTTTTGTACTTAAGTCACGTGTGTCCTGGGATACCGGACTCAATGCAGCAATGCAGGTTTGAGTTTCCTCAACTAATCGGCGGCGGACATAAGGGTGAATCTGTTGTTCCAACCAATTCCGCTCGGTTGGGTTACAAAAAATAATATTTCCCAACTCGGGCCGATTTAAATTGCCATCGGGCAGCAAAATACCCGCGCCGTATCGTTCTACAATAGAGTACAGTATTGGCGAACCGGGGTTCACAGCTTCGCGGGCGTAAATATCGGCATCTAAAATTGGAAATCCACAGGCATCTCTCAGATAATTAGATATGGCGGTTTTACCGGTGGCGATGCCCCCAGTTAAACCAATCAGACGCACAATTCCATCGCTCATAATTTTCAGGCGTTTAAACTTCCTGTGTTTCGACACTTACTGTCAGTCTTTGCTATGTTGGTGACACAATTAAATTTAGACTGAAAATTTAAGATTTGCGATCGAGAACTAGCGTTAGGAAGTGTCAGCATTGGGGTGCGATCGACTCTTTTTTACCTAAAATCTCAATTTTAAACTTGAATCAAGGTCTAGACCGAGGCAAACTTATGAATGCTCAACGTGCTGTACGGTCGATTCTGGCAGCAATTCCCATTGCCGGATTTTGGATATTAGATTTTTCCCCCAACCTGCTTTTCCTCAAAGAAAACACCAGCGGATGGGTATTCGTCGCAATTTATCCCCAACCTCAAATTGCAGCAGCACAATCTATTACTCCAGCCCCAGACGGCACCGGAACCGCTGTCACCGCCCCAGGTACAGGGTCGCCCCCTCGCTACGACATTCAAGGTGGCACTCCCTCCAGAGATGGAGCAAATCTGTTCCACAGTTTTACTCGGTTCGGTCTGAATTCTGGTGAAACTGCCAATTTCATCTCCAACCCAACCGTTAAAAATATCCTCGGCCGCGTTGTCGGCGGGGACGCTTCCTTAATTAACGGTCTAATTCAAGTTAGCGGCGGCAATTCTAATTTGTTGCTGATGAATCCCGCAGGCATCATCTTCGGAGCAAATGCCCGACTCGATGTGTCCGGGTCTTTTTTGGCGACCACCGCTAGCGGTATCGGTTTTGATGACCGTTGGTTCAACAGTACAGGGGCGAACGACTACGCAGCCCTAGTCGGAACGCCGAATGCTTTTGTTTTTGGCACACAGCCGGGGAGTATTGTCAATGCGGGTAACTTGGCTGTCGGAACCGGGCAAAATTTGACTTTGCTGGGCGGTACGGTCATCAGTACGGGCAAACTTTCAGCCCCGGGCGGTCAAATTACTGTGGCGGCTGTCCCGGGCGAAAATCTGGTGCGGTTCAGTCAAAACGGACTTTTGCTGAGTTTAGAAGTTTCTCCGGCTGCGGGAGTCTCGGGTTCGGAAGCTCTTCCCTTCTCTCCCCAGAGTTTACCTCGGCTGCTTTCGGGCCCCGGCGTGGCTAACGCTACGGGTATAACTACGAACGATCGAGGTGAAGTCGTGCTCACAGGCGGCGAAACAGGGCCTGCAGGCGGTGGAACTGCGCTGGTAGCGGGTGATGCAGACGTGTCTGCCAGGGGGGGCGCGGGAGGAAGCGTCAACGTGTTGGGCGACAAGGTAGGGCTGTTGGGAGCGAAGATTGAGGCTTCGGGGCCCGACGGCGGCGGAACGGTGCGGATCGGGGGAGATTACCGAGGCGAGGGAAGCGTGCCGAATGCCAGGATGACTTACGTGGATGGCAAAAGTTCGATCGCTGCCAACGGAACTCAATCAGGCAACGGCGGCAGAGTGTTTGTCTGGGCGGACAACACAACAGCATTTTTGGGCAGCATCAGCGCGAATGGCGTTTCTGCAACGGAAACCGCAGGTGTTGGCGGGTTTGTGGAAGTTTCGGGCAAGCAAAGATTGATTTTTAACGGTACTGTCGATACTTCCGGGACAAACGGTTTGGGGACTTTGCTGTTAGATCCAGAGAATATTTTAATTACAGATTCTTCAGAAGGTACCGGCGATGCGGCAATAATTGCCAACAATAATATTTTGTCAACAGGAACGCCATCTCCACAGCAAAACAATTCTGAGCCTTCGCTGACAATTTCGGCTAGATCTCTGGAAAGTATGTCGGCTACATCAAATGTGGTTCTCGAAGCGCTCAACGATATTACAATTGCTGATTTGGCGGACAATCAGTTGAGCTTTCAAGCAACTACTGGTTCGGTGACATTGAAAGCAGATTCCGATCGCAGCGGCGCGGGTGTTTTTTCGATGAATTCTGGAGATACAATTAGCACGGCTGGCGGCGCGATCTCCATTTCAGGAAATAAAATTACTGCGGGCAATTTGTCGAGCAACGGCGGAAATGTTATTTTAACGAGTCAGGGATCGACCGTTGCCAACAATATTTCTTCATCGAATCCCAGCACCGGCAGCAGCGGGAATATTTTACTGGAAGGCCTGAACGTAACCGCCCAAAAACTTGATGCCAGCGGCCCGGAAGCGACGGGAACTGTAACTTTGACAGCTCAGAGTGTTCTGGGAGTTGGCTCGATCGCAGGGGGTTCGGGAAACATTACTTTGACTGGTAATGAAATTAATTTGACAGGTGCCAAAAATTCAGTCAGCGGCACAGGCTTTTTGGTACTGCAACCTTGGAGTCCCGGTCAAAATATTGCGATCGGCGGTTCTGGAGATGTCGGCACTAATATTTATTTGAATCTGACGGCAAGCGACCTCGGAAGTTTGCAAAATGGGTTTGCTGGAATTACGATCGGCCGCAGCAACGGTATCGGTTCGATTCTGATTGCCAACGATTTTACATTTTATGACCCGCTCATTATTCAATCGCCGGCGGGTTTGGGAACGATCACTACCACAAGTTCCCTGACAGGGGCAGACAATGCCTCAATTACTCTCAAAGCTGACGGCAATATCAGAACCGGAAATATCACTACCCACCATCAGGAAATTCGCATCGCCAGCACCGCGGGCAATGTCACAACCGGTCAGCTACGTACTGGAACTGCCCCCACTATCAACACTTCTGTCAATTCTGCCAAAGTGCCACAATCGGAGGCGGGAGATGTTAGCGTTACCGCACAGGGCACGGTGACAGCAGGGGCGATCGACACGAGGGGCGACCGCGCGGGGAATGTGACGCTGACGGGGCCCAAGGGAGTCACTGCCGGGGCGATCCAAGCTGGCGGCTCGAAAACACCGGGGAATATTACTTTAACCGGCAACGATATTGACTTGACCGGTGGCAACAATTCGATCGCCAGCAACGGCAATCTGGTGCTGCAACAGGCCGATCCCAGTCAAAATATTGTAATTGAAGGTTCTGGCGATACCGATGCTCTGAACTTGAGTGCTGCTGAATTGAGCACTTTTCGGAATGGGTTTGCTTCGATCGCGATCGGGCGCGCTGACGGTAGCGGTGCGATCTCGATTGCTTCTGGAACGCCAAATTCAACGCCAGTGACGGTGACATTTCAAGATCCGACGACGATTCAATCGCCCTCTGGCAGCGGCGCGATCGTCGGAACGGGTGCGATCGTCGGAACTGATAACGCCACGATCTCTCTGATGGGCGGTACTGTAGCCGTCGGAGACGTTACTTCGACTGCGGGGATTAACATCACTAGCACTCAAGGCAACTTGACTGCTGGTACGCTTTCATCTCGATCGGCTTCCGCAGCGGGCAATATCAACATCGACAGCGCCGGTGCGGTAGAAACGGGCAAAATCGATGCTTTTGGTGCCAAAAGCGGGGGAGATATCTCGATTGCAGCGCCGGGCCGGATCGTTACAGGGGTGATCAACTCGAGTTCGCAATCGGGAACTGCAGGTTCGAGCAAAATTACCGGGCAGAAAGATGTTGAAGTTGTTTCGATCAAAGCTCGCGGCAATACGGGCGGCAATGTGGAAATCGATGCTGGGGGAGCGTTTCGGGCTGCGGGAACAGGAAAGGCTGCCGATCGCGCCGAGGTCAGCATTTCTACAGACGGGCTGGCTCGATCGGGTTCGCTGACCCTCTCTCAAAGCACTTGCCCGTCGGGAACTTGCACGGTGGCGACTGTTGAGACGGGAAACTCGAAGTCGAATGCTGCCACCTCCTCAACTACTATCGGGCCGCTGGCGATCGTGTCGAGTCCGGCACCAACTAGCAGCGTGGCACTAAAAACTACAGACAATTCTCAACAAATTGTGACTCAGGTGAGTCTCCCTCCCGCAGCGTCTGCGCCCAAGAGCAGCAACACAAATGTCTCGCCAGAACCTGCTGCTGCGTCTGTTGAGGCGGGGTCGAACCAGACGGCGACCGGCTCGGTATTGCTGTCGCAGTCGGTGTTAACAGACAATCAGGGTGCATCTGCTGCCACAGAAAACGGCAGCTTGCAGGCAACTGGACAGAAGCCGGCGAGCGGGGTGAGTGCAGAAAGTATCGGGAATGTGAGGGTTCCTGAGATTTCTCGATCGAGTTCGATCGGGCAAATAAATCCGATCGACGCAGTGCAGCAAAGGGATAGAACTCAGGGGCAGGAATTTGAACGTTACTTTGGGGGCAATCTCGGTCAAAAGTCGGTCACGCAGCAAAGTATTCGAGATACTCTCAGCAGTGTCAATCAGTTGACTGGAGTTAAACCCGCCATCCTTTACGTGTGGGCAAAAGACAAACATTTAGAACTTGTGTTGTTATTGCCAGACGGCAAAAATGTTTTTAAAAGCGTGCCTGCAAGCCGCGAGACAGTTCTGCAAGTTGCTAAAGAATTCACTAATGCTATCAGAACTCCCAGGAGATTGAATGCTGTTGATTACAAGGAACCTGCCGAGGAACTTTACCAGTGGTTAATTGCACCGCTGCAACCGGAATTGGATGCTAACAAGATTGACACTTTGGTGTTTTCGATGGATGTCGGTTTGCGGACTTTGCCTTTGGCTGCTCTTTACGACGGCAAGAAGTTTTTGGTAGAAAAGTACAGTTTGGGGCTGATTCCGAGTTTGAGTTTAACTGATACTCGCTATGCCGATTTTAAGGGTTCTGAAGTTTTGGCGATGGGTGCGTCGAACTTTCCGGCCAAATACGAGCAAAATCCTTTGCCGGCAGTGCCGCTGGAAATATCGACAATTGTGGGCAAGATTTGGCCGGGTTCGTCTTTTCTCAATGAAGCTTTTACTTTGGCAAATTTGAAGCAGAAGCGCAATCAACCGCAATACAAAATTATTCATTTAGCTACTCACGGCGATTTTCAGCCTGGGGGTGCCCAAAATTCTTACATTCAGTTTTGGGATACTAAGTTGCAGTTGAATCAGTTGGATCAGTTGAAGTTATCTAACCCGCAGGTCGAGTTGTTGGTTTTGAGTGCCTGTACTACGGCGGTGGGAGACGAACAAGCTGAGTTGGGGTTTGCGGGGTTGGCGGTGCACGCAGGGGTAAAATCTGCTTTGGCGAGTTTGTGGTATGTCAGCGATGTCGGTACTTTGGGGCTGATGACTGAGTTTTACCAGCAGTTGCGTACAGCGCCGATTAAGGCTGAGGCTTTGCGGCAAGCGCAGTTGGCGATGCTGCGGGGAGAAGTGCGGTTGCAAGATGGTTATTTGGTACGATCGGGCAAAAATCAAGCTCTGCCTTTACCCTCGGAGTTGACTACCAGGGGCGATCGAAATTTGTCGCATCCTTATTATTGGGCCGCTTTTACCATGATCGGTTCGCCGTGGTAATTCTGAAGGAAGAGGGTGCGATCGCCCAAAAAACCGGGAGAGAACAAGTCGCAAAACTCTGAGGATGCGAATACCTAAAAAGTTTTAGCCCCGATAAATTATGATAATTCAATCAAAAAGTTTCGATTACCCAACAACAATCGCTCTTGGTTATCAAACCATAAGGCTCGGCGGTGATAATAAACTCATTGGGAGCCACGCTTTCTCCGTTTTTATCTAGCATTTTTAACAAAATTTTATCATGCTCTAATCATGGGTTAGAGGTAATAGAGCCAATTTTTTTGGAGTAGAGACAAAAACGAGAGGTTTCTAACGCACGGCTGATTTTGCAAACCATGTGCCTCTCACCACGTTGTGTAATTATATTAGTTCGCCATCATCTAGACAATAAACATGAACACAGTTGCGACCTTTGCCTTTGGCAGCATAACAAGCTGCATCAGCCGCCCCCATAACATCCCTCAAATCTTGGCTGGCTTCGTTAATGGCAACAACTCCAATACTGACGCCAATGATAAAGGTTTTGCTATCCCAAATAAACCGAAACTGATGCACTAGGTCTTTGAGGTTTTCCGCAATCTGAGCTGCTTTAGAGAGGGGACATTTAGTCAGCAAAAGACCAAATTCATCACCTCCCAAACGAGCCAGTGTGCCATTAGCGCGGACTCCGTTTTGTAAAAGCGCAGTGATTTGGCGCAATAGTTCATCGCCAGCAATATGACCTGCGGTATCGTTAACGACTTTGAACTTATCTAAATCTAAATAACAGAGAGCGTGCGGCTGATTGCTATCTTGAACAGAAGCGATCGCCTCAATTAGTCGCTGCTCAAATCCTCGACGGTTGATTAAACCCGTCAGAGCATCGTGACTGGCTTCCCAAGAGAGTTGACGAGCAAGATTGCGCGATTCGGTAACATCGTGAAAGACGATGACTGCCCCGATAATTTGACCTTGGCGGTCTCGAATCGGTGCTGCTGAGTCCTTAATGGCATACTCCGTCCCATCGCGGGCAATGAGAATAGTATCGTTAGCTAAGCTCACAATTCGCTTCTCCAACAGAGCCTTGCCGATCGGATTCTCTACTGGCTTTCGCGTTACTTCATTGACAATTTCAAAGACTGTAGACAGGGGGAGTCCCTGAGCCTCATCAGCCTTCCAGCCTGTCAGTTGCTCAGCGATAGGATTGAAATATCGCACATTACCTTGAGCATTGGTAGTAATAACTGCATCACCAATCGATTGGAGGGTCACTTGAGCTAGTTCTTTTTCGGCAAAGAGGGACTCTTCGAGACGTTGGCGTTCTTCGATTTCTCTCAAGAGACGCAAATTCTGCTCTTGGAGGCTTTGTTGCAACCGTCGGATGGTTAGGTGAGTTTCGATACGAGCTAATACTTCTTCGATTTGAAACGGCTTAGCAATATAATCTACCCCACCAACAGCCAGCCCCTGAACCTTATTGAAAGTTTCATTGAGAGCACTCAAAAAAATTATCGGAATGCCTGTGGTTTGCTCGTCAGATTTTAATTGTTTACAAACTTCATAGCCATCCAAATCGGGCAATTTAATGTCTAGTAAAATTAGTTCCGTCGATGGCAATTGGGCGGCTCGGAGCGCCATTTCGCCTGTTGTGGCACAGCGAACTTTATAACCATGTGCGCTCAAAGTACGGCCCAGAAGACGCAGGTTACCAGGCAGATCGTCAACAATTAAAATATTGCCTCGGTAGTTGGTAGCTCGATCGCTAAGCCGATCGCTAGTGCTATCGACACTCCTACTGATTTCCATACTTTTTTGCTAGAGAAATATAACCCTATGAATAAGAGTATACTTGAATTATTAGGTTATTAACTCACTTGACGTAGAAAGAAGTCCTGCGATCGCAGGGTTTGAGGACTGGCACGCTGGCACAGCCCCTACAAAATCTGACTTGTTGAGGTAGGGATAATCTCCCCGCGGTTGCCCTTCTTCGTTTCGGGTAACATTAGGAGAACACTTTTTAAACCCAAGCAGCCGGTTGATGAACAACCAGATTTCTTACAGGGCAAGTCTACTCCTCATTGCGATCGGATGTCTCGTGCTGCTGAGTTGGCAATTTGGTATCTCCCTACTCAAAAGTGGTTTTCCCGGTATGACTTCGACGATGAAGCGTACAATGGCAGAAATCAATCGCTAAGCACTTCAGCACTCATCAATAATGCAGGTTAGTTATGATTACACATTTTTTTGAGACTGGAGGATTCATTCCTCACGGTCACTGCTATCTGTGGCAAACAAACTTAGTAGGGTTACATATTTTATCCGATGGTTTAATTGCTTTAGCTTACTACTCCATCCCAATCACGATCATCTACTTTGTGCGACAGCGCCAAGATACTCCATTTCAGAAAGTATTTTTTCTGTTTGGCGCCTTCATAATTGCCTGTGGTACAACTCATATCATGGACATATGGACGCTTTGGTTTCCTACTTATTGGCTTTCGGGAGGACTTAAAGCTATTACTGCTCTGATTTCTATATATACTGCATCTGAGCTAGTGTTTTTAATTCCATCAGCGTTAGCTTTACCTAGTCCAGCTCAACTTATTGTGGCAAATCAAGCCTTAGAGAAAGAGATCGATGAGCGCAAGCGGGCTGAAAACGAACGGAAAAAAATTGAGGTAGCTTTACGAAACAGTGAAGAGCAGTTTCGCAATGCGTTTGAAAATGCGTCAATTGGAAAGGCGATCGTTTCACTTGATGGGCACTGGGTTAAAGTCAATCCTGCCTTGTGTCAGATTCTTGGCTACTCCTCAGAAGAGTTGTTAGCGTTAACTTTCCAAGACATTACCCATCCTGACGATTTAGACGGGGATCTTAGTTATGCACATCAACTATTAGCAGGAACAATTTCAACTTACCAAATGGAAAAACGGTATTTCCACAAACAAGGACATATAATTTGGATTCTGCTTAATGGCTCGATAGTACAAGATGGACAGGGAAATCCACTGCATTTTATTGCTCAAATCCAAGACATTACCGCTCGAAAAGAAGCTCAAAAGACGCTAGAGCTTCAGAGTCTTATTATCCATAACATGGCAGGTGGAGTGTGTTTAATTAAAGCCTCAGACCTCACGATCGTCTACACCAATCCCAAATTTGACGCTATGTTTGGCTACACAGAGGGCGAACTCGCAGGTCAATCGGTTGGTGTCTTGAATTATATCGATACAGAGGTTACACCAGACGCCAGCGTTCTAGATATTGTCACTCAACTCGATCGGAACGGAGAAGCACAATATGAAGTCTACAATAAGAAAAAAGATGGCAGACTTTTTTGGTGCAGGGTTCATACGTCTAGGTTTGATCATCCTGAATATGGAACCGTATATGTTGCGGTTCAGGATGATGTGACAGAACTGAAACAAGCTGAGCAAGATTTGCAGGCTACCACAAATCGCCTCAACTTTCTTCTGAACTACAGCCCCGTCGTTATTTTTGGCTGTAAACCTGGTGGCAATTATGAACCAACGTTCATCAGCGAAAATATCAAAGATGTATTGGGCTATGAAAGCATTGCGTTTTTAGAAGATTCTGAATTTTGGGCGCATAACTTACACCCAGATGATTTAGAACGAGTAACTAATGACTTAGCCAATCTATTCGTCAATGATTTTTATTTCCATGAATACCGTCTTCGTAGCTCAGATGGGGTTTATCGCTGGATACTCGCTCAACTCAGACTAATTCGAGATCGTGCAGGTAGACCAGTGGAAATCTTGGGATATGTAATTGACATTAGCGATCGCAAACAAGCCGAGTTGGAACTTCAGCAAGCTAAAGAAGCAGCAGAAACAGCAAACCAAGCCAAAAGTCTGTTCCTGTCCAATATGAGCCACGAACTCCGTACTCCTCTCAATGCTATTTTGGGATTTACGCAATTGATGATTTACGATCCTGTCCTGACTCCCGAACTCCAACAAGATCTGGCGATCGTCAATCGTAGCGGCACACATTTATTGGAATTGATTAACGACATTTTAGATTTATCCAAAATCGAGAGCGGACAGATGATACTCTATCTTTCTGACTTCGATCTAAAATTTTTGCTGATTTCTCTTGAAGAAATGTTGCAAATTAAAGCGCAATCGAAAGGAGTGAAACTAATTGTCGAGCGAGAGTCCGATCTGCCCCAATTTGTGCATAGCGATGAGAAAAAACTGTATCAAGTCTTAGTCAATCTGCTCGGTAATGCGATTAAGTTTACCAATCAAGGAAGCGTCACCTTACGAGTAAAATCGGAACAGATCGACCAAACGTCCTGTCGCCTATGTTTTGAAATAGAGGATACTGGAGTGGGAATTGCTCCAACAGAAGTTGAGAGCTTATTTAAGGTGTTCGTGCAAGCTGAAGCTGGGAATAAATTGAATCAAGGTACTGGTCTAGGTCTAGCTATCAGCCAAAAATTTGCCCAACTCATGGGTAGTCAGATTCGGGTTCAAAGCATATTGAATCAGGGCAGCATTTTTTACTTTGAACTTGAGGTAAAGTTACCTCAAGCAGTCTGCCTTGCCTCAGAATTGCCTAAACAAAGAGTGATGGGTATAGCTGCAGGACAACCAACTTACCGCATCCTTGTTGTTGAAGATGTAGAGGAAAATCGCCGCTTATTGGTCAAACTCCTTACGTCAGTCGGTTTTGAGGTGCGCGAAGCAACACAGGGAGTTGAGGCGCTATCCCTGTGGGAAAGTTGGGCCCCACACCTGATTTGGATGGATCTACGAATGCCGATCGTGGATGGCTACACAGCTACCAAACGCATTAGAGAACACCCTCAGGGACAAGAGACTGTCATTATTGCTTTAACTGCGAGTGCTTTTGAAGAAGATCGAGAGAAAGCTCTTATGGCTGGTTGTGACGACTTTATGAGCAAGCCATTTCAGCAAGCGATCGTCTTTGACAAACTCGCTCAACACTTGGGAGTAGAGTACATCTACACAGTTGTAGGAAAAGATTCCCAAGAACTATTTGTTGCTTCTTTATCTCCAGAAGATCTAGCCGAGATGTCCTCTCAGTGGTTAGAACAAATGTATCAAGCTGCCTACTATGTCGATCTTGAAGCCATGAACGAGCTAATTAAACAAATTCCCGCATCTCAATCAACCCTTTCCAGTGCGCTAATTGATTGTGTCAATAACTTTATGTATGACAAAATTGTGGAGTTAATTCAACCTCTGATCCCGAATCCAGTTTAGTTATCGAGTTTAAGGACAAAGAAGCTATAGTGTTCTAAGGAGTGGCTAGGGAGCATCTCAATGAAAGCAGCCCAGCTAGAAATTGGAGTTTTGAGGCTCTCTTGCTGCGGGGAAAGAGTCAGAAGGAAGGAGCCCGAAGAAGTGTTTTTACAAATATGAGATGCTCCCCTCCCGATCGAAATCGCTCTGACTTGCATTCCTCGCTACGAAATGGTAACGGTTCTTTTATTAAAGATGATATAATAAGTCAAAAGAGACTTCTACTAATTCCAAATTTTTGGCAAATTGAGCACAAATCCAGGTAAAACATTTTCCCCAGAAAGGGTGAGAGGAGATTGTAAAACTTCCACATTTTGACCGGGGCGATAAATTTCAACTTCGCGTTTTTTGCGGTTAATCAGCCAACCCAAACGGCAGCCATTTTCCATATATTCTTGCATTTTTTCCTGAGTCTTTTTCAAGCTGTCCGTTGGGGAGAGAATTTCCACAGCAAAATCGGGACAAAGCGGGATAAATTTTTCTCTTTGTTGAGGTGTCAAAGCTGACCAGCGGGATTTCTCTACCCAAGACGCATCGGGAGAGCGATCGGCGCCATTGGGCAGAGTAAATCCTGTGGAGGAATCAAAGGCTTCACCGAGTTGGGTTTCTTCGTTCCAAAGTCCAATCTGTAAGTTGAATTTTGAGTTGCTTCTTCCCGTTTCTCCTCCGGTTGGCGGCATGGCGATTAATTCTCCGTTGGCGGTGCGTTCTAATTTTAAATCGGGGTTTTCTTCGCACAGTTGGTAAAACTGTTCGGAAGTTAGTTTAATTATGGAGTTGAGGTTTAAGGTTATAGCAGTCATAGCATTTTTTTTAAAATTTAAAAACAATCGATAACTCAAATTAATTCCAAATTTTTGGCAAATTGAGAACAAATCCCGGCAAAACATTTTCCCCAGAAAGAGTGAGAGGAGATTGTAAAACTTCCAGATCTTGACCGGGGCGATAAATTTCAACTTCGCGTTTTTTGCGGTTAATCAGCCAACCCAAACGGCAGGCATTTTCCATAAATTCTTGCATTTTTTCCTGAGTTTTTTTCAAACTGTCGCTGGGCGAGACTAATTCAATGACAAAATCGGGACAAAGCGGGATGAATTTTTCTCTTTGTTCGGGCGTCAAAGCTGACCAGCGGGATTTTTCTACCCAGGAGACATCTGGAGAGCGATCGGCTTTATTGGGCAGAGTAAAGCCTGTGGAGGAATCAAACACTTCTCCGAGTTCAGTTCGATCGTTCCACGTCGAGATTTGAGCATTCGCTGTTGAGTTGCTTTTTCCTGTTTCTCCTCCGGTTGGGGGCATGACAATTAATTCTCCGTTGGCGTTCCGTTCAAGTTTCAAGTCCGGGTTTTCTTCGCACAGTTGATAAAACTGTTCGGAAGTTAGTTTTATAATGGAATTGAGGTTTAAGGTGATAGCAGTCATTGTTATTTACCTGCTGTTTTTATAAACGACATTAAGAATTAAAAATGGGATAACTCATTTTTAATTCTTAATTCTTAACTTCTAATTCTACTGCAATTGTTTGATTCTGTTGAGCGCGTCTTGATAGGCACTTGTTCTTCCGCCTTGCTTGTAAAGTTCTGCTGCTTTTTGAAAGTCGGCAATTGCTTTCGGTTGGTCTTTGTTGTCCAGGTAAGCTAAAGCTCGGTTGTAGTAAGCGTCGGCAAAACCGGGATTGGCTTCGATCGCCCGCGTGTATGCTTGAATAGCGCTGGGCGCGCGGGTTGTCTCGAAGCTGGCGATCAGAGTGCGGGCATTGCCGATGTTGAAGTACAATTCCGGAGTGTAGTTGGGCTTGAAAGTGAGTGCTTTGTTGAAATCGGCGATCGCCTCCGAAGGATTGTCTTGATCTAACCGCGAAAGTCCTCGAAAATAATAGGCTTGGGCGTCTTGAGGATTAATGGTGGATACGGGGCCTTGAGTTGCGGGAGTATTGTCTACTTTCAACTCGGATTTGTTCATTCCGGCCGCCACCAGCTTCGCGATAAATGTATTGATTGGAACTGCTGCGTTAAATCCGGTTTTAATCGGGGCGACTTCGCCGGAACTGGTTTGCGCGAAACCGAATTCCCCTTGTCCGTGTAAACCGATGACTCGGCCGTCTGAGTCAAAAACTGGGCCGCCGCTCATGCCGCTCCAAGTTACGGCTTGATACCGCAAAGTGTAACCTTCCGGGCGGTTGCGCGGGCGGCTGGTAACGAGGCCGGGAGAGAGTTCTGGTTCTCGTTCGGCGCCGAAAAGTCCGCCCGTAGCGGGATAGCCGTAAACGAAGATTTGAGTGCCGATGACGGCTTGATCGGAATCGGCGATCGTCGCGACTGGATATTCTTCGGGGCTTTCAAATTTGACTACGGCTAAATCCGGGTCAGTTTCGGCGGTTTGCAAACGGGTGACGGAGGTTGCTTGATAGTTTTTGCCTTTAGAGGTGCGAACGGTGTATTTCACGTCTGCTTTTTCTACGACGTGGTTGACTGTTAAAACTGTGTAAGTTTTGCCTGTTTTGGCAATAATTACGCCAGAACCGTCTCCGAGGGAACTGTTAATTTGTACTGTCAGCGGCCCGGCAATGTTGGCGACTTCTTGGGGAGTTTTGGCGATCGCAGGTTGGCTGATGACGATGGTTAAGGCTGCCGTAGTTCCTGCTAGCAGGGTGATTAACGTGTCGTAACGAGAAAAATTTATATTCATGGCTATTGCTAATTAGTAGTTGGGTAGCGGGATTTGCGGTAGAAAGGGCGATCGGCGGTTTGTGCTATTTTCTGTTTAGTTTTATTGCTGATTTGACGCAAAGGCGATCGGCTTTGTTCTTTAGTGATAATTTTACTCGCTTTTTTGTTCCGCAATTCGCTATTTCAATGTAGCGTGAGTACGCCGCACCTTACTTAACCTCAATGAATGCGGCCCAACTTACTTATTAAAACTCAAAAATACATGACTCGAACTCGGTGGTTAGTTCTTCCTTAGTCATAGTTCCCCGTGCGACTCGCATGACTAAATCATATGCTCGATCGTCCGTCAAATTCAGACCGCAACCATTCAAACGCAAAAAGGTATCTGTCACCGCAAAAGCCGTTCGTTTATTGCCGTCAATAAAGGGATGATTCATCGCTATGTGATAGAGATAGGCGGCAGCTTTTTCGCTAATTGTTGGATGCAAAAATTGACCGCCAAAAGTTGCTTGCGGTTGAGCCAAAGCCGACTCCAACAAGCCTTCATCTCTAACGCCGGGAGTGCCGCCAAATCTCTCTATCTGTCTGGCGTGGATACTTAAAACCATACTTTTGCTGACAAAATTAGGAGTTGGCAAGGCGACGGTAAACCTCCTTTCTTTCGCGTTCTGAATCTAGATAGGCCTGCCATGCTTTGGCTTCTAGATCACTTTTTTCTGCTTTTACAGGCTGTATAGGCTTCAGGGCTAGTATAAACTCCAGCACTTCTTTCAACCTAGGTTTTGGTACACGGTAAACCTCCTCTCGTTCTTTTTTAGAGACTAGATAAGCGTTCCAAACATCACTTTTTTCTGCTTTTACAGGCTGTTTTGTCTTCAGGTATAGTACAAACTCCAGCACTTCTTTCAACATAGGTTCTGGTACAGGGTAAACGTCCTGTAGTTCTTTTTTAGATGCTAGGTAAGCGTTCCAAACATCACTTTTTTCTGATTTTACAGGCTGTTTTGCATTCAGGGCTAGTACAAACACCAGCACTTCTTTCAACATAGGTTCTGGTACTTGGTCTAGTTCTTGAAGAAGTTGGTCTTTTGCGGTCATATTTCCTCCTAGTTATCTTACAACTATTTTATCCTAATTGATAAAAGTTTTGCCACCGAGAGATTGTACGCGACCATCTGTAGGGACACGGCACTGCCGTGTCCTTACCCGGAATTTGTTTAAATTGGTATTATAACCCTTTTACCACCTACAGATTAGATAATTAACGGCTGTTCGCTCGCACTTACAGATTTTGATAGTCTGCAACCCATTCAACGATCGCCTCAGTCAATCCGTCTAAAGTATATTCTTTGGCTTCTACGTCTAACTTACCCAATAATTTCTGACAGCTTTTGGAAGTTTCCGGCCCGATGGATGCGATGCAAACGCTTTCTAACCAATCCTTAGACAGGGACAATTCTGGGCTTTTTTCTAGGAGGTGACAAAAGTTATGCACAGTTTTGGAACTGGCAAATGTTATGATATTTACGGCTTGATTTTGGAGTGCGGAGAGGGCGATCGGGTCGATAGTTTCCGGACAGCAAGATTGGTAAGCTGGCACTTCTATTACTTGCGCTCCTTTGGCGGTGAATTCTTTAACTAAAACTTCTCGGCCGCCGCTTTCTACTCTTGGAAATAGGATTTTGCAGTTTTGCAAGTGATCGGGGAAGTTCTCGACTAGGGAATCGGCGACAAAGTTGGGGGGAATAAAGTCTGGTTGTAGAGAGTGCGATCGCAAACTTTCTGCTGTTTTTTTGCCGACAACTGCTATTTTAATGCCAAACAAGCTGCGGGCGTCTTTGCCTTTTGCTTGTAATCGTTGAAAAAAGCAGTCTACAGCGTTGTGGGAAGTCAGAATTAACCAGTGAAAGCTTGACAATTGTGCGATCGCACTGTCCAATGGTTCCCAACTCGAAGGCGGCCCAATTACCAAGGCGGGCATTTCGATCGCGCGGGCTCCTTGTTGCTGGAGTCGATCGCTAAATTCAGCCGACTGAGAAGCCGATCTCGTGACTAAAATGGTTTGTCCTGCTAGCGGCAATTGGCTGTTATTAGTGGTGACTGGTGTATCGATCATATTTGTGCTTTGTGGCTGGATTAAATATTCGCGCAATCTAACTACTTCCCCAATTACTATCACGCAAGGCGATAGAGATTGACCTGCTGTTTGCTGTAAAATGTTGGAGAGATTCCCCAGCCAAATTTGCTGTTCGGGGCGGCCGCAATCTCGGACAATGGCGATCGGAGTTTCGGGCGATCGTCCGTGCTTTTGCAATTGCCAAATTATCTCGCTTAAATTGCGCCCTCCCATCAAGATCACCAAAGTTTCTATCTGCACTAATGCTTCCCATTCCAAAGCATCTGGTTCGTGGGCGCTCATCACTGCAAAACAGCGACTCATTACCGGATCGGTGAGGGGAATTCCTGCTAGTAAAGGTGCGGCTAATACGGATGAAATTCCGGGTACTACTTCAAACTTGCAGCCTGCTGTGATTAATGCTTGAATTTCGGAACTAGAACGACCAAAAATAAACGGATCGCCGCTTTTTAAGCGGATTACTTGTTTTCCTAGTTTGCAATGTTCTACCAGCAAACGGTTAATTTCTTGCTGCTGGGTGGAAGGTTGACCGCCGCGTTTCCCGACTTCAATTTTTCGACAAGTTGCTGGGATTAATTCGAGTTGCGGGATGTCGATGAGAGCGTCGTAGATTAAGACTTCGGCTTGGGATAGCAGTTTGTGCGATCGCACTGTCATCAAGTTACAATCTCCGGGTCCGGCACCGACTAGATAAACTTTCCCTTTTTGGTTTTTCACACTTCCTCCTCGATCGTCTCGATAGTATAGTTTTATGAATATTGCGGAACTTCGGCGCACCCTACCCTACCCTATAATTTAATCAGACTTTTCAAGCAGCCTGTAGGGGCGGGTTCACCCATCGCCCTCAACGGTGCAAACAGGTTAAATAAACCCGCCCCCACCCACTATTTATGCAGATTATCATCATCACGGCCGCCGATGCAAATTACTTTGAATTGGTGCGAGGTACTATTTTATCGGTGCGGGAAAAACCAGAGGGTGAAAATGTGGCGATCGGCTTTTTCGATCTCGGCTGCACTCCCGAACAGTTGCAGTGGCTAAAAACCAAAGTTAATATCATTAAAAAGCCCGATTGGGACTTTGACTTTCCTGGCAGAAATGAAGCTCCCGAACATTTAAAAGGACTATTAGTTAGACCTTGTTTGCGAAAATACTTTCCCAATTTTGATATATACCTTTGGATAGATGCGGATGCTTGGGTTCAAGACTGGAGAGCAATTAATTTGTTAGTTGCAGGAGCATCGCGCCGGGGACTGGCAATTGTTCCCGAAGTTCACAGGGCTAGCTTGCAGCAGTACGGACAACTTCCTCAGTTTTGGCAGTGGGTTTATCAACAATACGAAGCTAACTTTGCTGAGGAAGTCGCTAAAAAATTATACAGTTATCCGATATTAAATGCTGGAGTTTTCGCACTCCGAAAAGATGCTTTGCACTGGGAAATATGGGCTGAAAAACTCGATCTAGGATTGCAAAAATCCGGCTGTGTCATGACAGATCAATTTGCCCTCAACCTAGCTGTTTACAGTGGGGAATTGTTCGAGCTTACTGAAATGCTACCAGCTTGGTGCAATTGGATATTCAACGGTTTTCCGGTTTGGGACAAGCAGCGAGGCTGTTTTGTGGAGCCGTACTTGCCGCAGGAGGCGATCGGCATTTTGCATTTAGCTGGCCGCCAGCATTTTGACCGACTACAATTGAGGGCAACAGATGGCGACATACTGGAAATAAGCGTCCGTTACCAACCTAAACACAAGGAAGAAATACAGATAGTTGAAGAGTTAAAAATGGCAGAGAAAAAATCTGAACTTAGCAAATATAATTTATTACAGCCAGGAGATTATGTCTCGCCAGGATTCCAAATAATTATACCTGACTCCTATTTCCCCAATATGATTGTTGCCGATCCAAATGCAAGTAACTGGCCTTATTTGCGCCGGGAAATTCCGCATAATTGGTATGCAGACAAGCGCTATCCATTCATCGGGTTTTTGAATCGCGACGAAGCGCACATCCTTTACAATACAGCTCTGCAATTCAAAGGTAAAAAAGCCTTAGAAATCGGCTGCTGGCTAGGGTGGTCTGCCTGTCACTTAGCCCTCGCAGGAGTTGAGTTAGATGTTGTCGATCCGCTGTTAGAAAGAGAAGACATCAGACAAAGCGTAATCGATTCAATTCAAGGTGCTCTAAATGCGTCTGGCGTTCAAACATCAGTCGAGCTAATACCCGGCTACAGCCCCCAAAGAGTCGAAGAATTTTCCGCTCAATTCAACCGCAAATGGTCGTTAATTTTTATTGACGGAGAACACGGAGAACCGGGGCCGTTAAATGACGCAATTGTTTGCGAAAAATTGGCGGAGGAAGATGCAATAATTTTATTTCACGATTTAACTGCTCCCGATGTTGCTCAAGGTTTAGATTACTTGAAGCAACGGGGATGGCAAACGGTAGTATATCAAACAATGCAAATTATGGGGGCTGCTTGGCGGGGCAATGTCGAGCCAGTAAAACATCAACCAGACCCCAATATTTCCTGGCAGTTGCCAGCACATTTGCAGGATTATTCAATCAGCGGTATGCCCGTTAGCAAAGAGTTGCCAAAACAGAAATTGCCAACGCTAGAACAGCGAAATTGGCAGACAATTATTCCAAGCAGCAAATCGTCACTGCAAACTTATACTGCAAACTTTAAAAATATTTTGTCAACTGTTCGCCCCTATACCTTGCTTAGCGAATCGAGACTGTTTTCTCTTTATTGTTTGGCAAAGCAAATATGTGTGGAAGATTTGCCGGGAAATTTTGTCGAATGCGGAACTTGTAAAGGCGGGTCAGCAGCATTGATAGCATTTGTGATTAAACATTACAGCCGCCGTCCGAGAGTGCTGTATGCTTTTGATACGTTTGAAGGAATGCCGGCACCTACCGAGATCGATCGACATCAGGGAATACCTGCAAATCTTACTGGTTTTGGTGAAGGAACTCTCAAAGCTTCCATTAGTGAAAATTTGGATAAAATCTGTAAATTACTGCAAGTTAGAGATATTGTTGTACCTGTTAAGGGATTATTTTCCCAGACTTTACCCAAATACAAGTCCGCAATAGGAAGTATTGCGTTTCTGCACGCTGATGGAGATTGGTACGAGTCAACAATGGATATATTTAATACGCTTTATGACAGCGTTATTTCTAACGGTTTAATTCAGGTTGATGATTACGGTCACTGGGAGGGGTGCAAGCAAGCAGTACACGATTTTGAGAGGATGAAAGGCGAGTCATTTTCTCTGCATACGATTGATGAAACAGGAGTGTGGTTTCAAAAGTTGAAATAATATTCAGTGTGGCAGAGCACCTGTAATAATAACAAATTTTGGCTTTTTACCCCCCTTTATTATAGAGTCCGCGTGGGCGAAGCCAGCGCGGCAGCGCTTAGGCGGAATTCGTTTGACAAGACACGGTTTCAACCGCCGTTTTAGCTCACATTGAGTATAACATCAAGAAAGCGCTTAACTTGTTTTTCCCAAGTCCAATCCAGCATAAAATTTGCCGCAGCTAAACCGCGACGTTTTGATTCTTCGCGATTAGTATAAATTTGTTCCAAAGCCTCGACAACTTCTGCAACCTCAGACTCTCCCCAACCTTCTACACCGGAAAAATGAGCCGTAGATTTTACTTTTCCTTGACTCGATAAAGGATAGCAAATGTTGCTGTAAATCAAGTCTAAATGACCAGTATTTGCTGATAAAATAGTCGGAATTCCGCAGGCCATACTTTCCATCGCGACTAAATTAGTGCCGCCTTCGCAGCGGTTGGTGAAAACAGCGCAGTCGGCTTCTCGCAAAATTTGTCCGGCGAGGTGATTGGGAATTAAGCCGATGTCGATAAAAGAGTCAACCGGCAAACCGTTAGCCACTAACCATTGGGAAATTCCTAAACTTCCGTCGCGGTTGATATTGGGAAGTCCGACAACGTTGCCGGTTTGTTCGATTCCCAGCATATACTGAGGCCAAAAGTTGTGCCATGTTGTTAGTAACAAAGCCTCTGGATGTTTGGCGCGAAATCGTTTGAAAGCGGCAATTACAATATCTTGACCTTTGCGATATTCTAGTTTGCCGCCGGAAAAGATGACGAAGCGATCGCCAAATAGATTAGACTTGGGTGCAGGATGAAAAATTGCGGGGTCAATTCCTTGATTTACCATAGCCACATTAGTCAAGCCGCAGCTTCTCAAAACATCCGCATTCCAGTTAGAACCGGCAACAATTGCGCTATATTTTTTGGCTTTTTCTAGTGCTTCTGCCGTGATTCGCGTGTCTTCAAAAAATATGACTCCTATTTGACAAGCGCTGGTAATTTGATTCTCAACTCCAGAGGATGCTAAATTATTCCCCAAAGCGTAAAGTACGGGAAAGTTGCAAGTAATCTGTTTGTCTGAATTTGCGGTTACTAATTCCTGAAAATTTTTCTGCTTTTCTACTACAGGTAATAACAGGGATTTATGCAGCGGATTGATAGATTCTGAGGTGATAGATGGCGGTACTAAAAGTGCAACTTCCCATGCGGAATTTCGCAGCAGTTGCAGTGTTAAATTCATGCCGTAAATTCCCCAGCCGCTGGTGATGCTGACTGGCCAACTAATGCCGATTCCGGTAATTTGTGGGGGAGTTTCTGGGCGTTGGATTGGAGACTGAGCATCAGAATCTCCGTTCCCAGGCTCAGCCTGGGAACGAGTAGAGATTAAGTGTTCTAAGGCTGCTTTTATACGATCGCAAACTCCATCCCAATCACCCGGTGTTTGCTGCCTAAACAACCGCACAGTGGGATACCAAGGGCTATCTTCGCGTTCCAGCATCCAGCGCCAATCGGGCACGAAAGACAGCAAAATCCAGACGGGTTTGCCCAAAGCACCGGCCAAGTGCGCCACAGAAGTATCTACGCAAATTACTAAATCGAGTTGCGAAATAATTGCTGCGGTGTCGGAAAAATCGAAGCAATGTTCGCTCAAATCTTGAATTTTATGTCGATCGAACAAAGTGATATCGCCCTCTAAAAAATCTTTTTGAAGGCTGTAAAAAGTCGTTCCAGCAACATCTAAAAATTTGACAAAATGGCTCAATTTACACGATCGCTGACGATCCTTGCGGTGCAGCGCGCCGCCCGCCCACACAATACCTACTTTTAGTTGATTGTTTGGTTCTAGAGAAAATTTAAAATCCTGTTGCGGGGCTAAATAAGGAATCTTTGCCGGTATATTTTCCAAAGTTGTTCCCAAAATTCGCGGCAAACTTAACAGCGGCGCTTGCACTTGAAAATCTACCAAATCACTCGACCGCGCTATTACTAGATCGACTCCTGCAATTCCTTCAAATAAACGCTTCAGCAAGACATGACAAGCCACAACAACTTTGCCGCCTTTTTGCTTGACTAAAGGTGCGTAGCGGATAAACTGTATCGTATCGCCCAAACCTTGTTCTGGGTGCAATAAAATCGTTTTTCCCTGCAAATCTGAGCCGTCCCAAAGCGGTTGGGCGAAATATCTGGGTTCCAATTCTTGAGTTTGCCAGCGCGATTCGTACTCCGCAAAACCGCGCTGAAAATTGCCAGTCAAAAGCAAAGCTAACGCTAGTTTTAAGCGCCAATTCGGTGATTCTGGAGATAGTTGAATTGCTTTAGTATACCAGTCGATCGCCTCGATAACTTTTCCTTGTTCTTCCAGGGCGCAACCTAAATATAAGTTTGTTTCGCTCAGGTTAGGATTGGTTTCAAGCGCTTGTTTGTAGTGCAAAATTGCCTCGGTTATTTGGCCGTTTTCCTGTTTTAAATAACCTAAATAACTGTGGGCTTCTGCGTGGGTGGGTGAGGCTGAAATTACTTGTTCGTAACGAGCGGCTGCGGCTGCTTTTTTACCTTGTTTTTGTAAGGTATTTGCTATGTAAAATTCTACCTGTGCAGGTGACAAGGAAAGTTGAGGCATAGCATCAGAATCTGTGTTCCCCGAATCAGCCTGGTAACGAGTAGAGATTAGGTGTTTTAAAGCTGTTTTTATGCGATCGAATACTTCCTCCCAATCACCCGGTGTTTGCTGCCGAAACAGCCGCGCAGTCGGATACCAAGGGCTGTCTTCGCGTTCCAACATCCACCGCCAATCCGGCATAAAACACAGCAAAATCCATACGGGTTTACCCAAAGCACCGGCTAAGTGTGCGACAGCAGTATCCACGCAAATTACTAAATCTAATTGCGATATCACCGCCGCAGTATCGGCAAAATCGTTCAAATTGTCGCTCAAATCTATCACTGGAATTTGAGTTAATAAAGTACGATCGCCCGCAGACACTTCTTTCTGAAGACTGTAAAAACTTACACCCGCAATATCTAACAATTTTAGGAAATAACTTAAATCGCTCGATCGCTGAAAATCCTTCAAATGTTCCGAACTTCCAGCCCACGCAATCCCAACTTTGAAATTGCCATTCCCTACGGGATAGCTGCGCTTCACGCAATTTAGGGAAAATTGCCAATTCGGCGGCGCAGCTAAATAAGGAATATTTGCCGGTATACTTTCTAAATTTGTTCCCAGAATGTGAGGCAAACTCATCAGCGGTGCTTGCACTTGGAAATCCGGCAATTCCTCCATCCGAACCGCCACTTGTTGGATGCCAGGAATCTGCTTAAATAAACGCTTCAGTTCTTGATAGCAAGAAATGATTACTTTGCCGCCTTTTTGCTGCACGATTGCCGCGTAACGCACAAATTGAATGGCATCGCCCAAACCTTGTTCGGATCGGAGCAAAATAGTTTGCCCGTTCAACTCTGAACCATCCCAAATCGGTCGATCGAAATTCAACCGCTGCATTTTTTTCGCCTGTTCTGTTTGCCAGCGCCACTCGTATTCTGCGAAACCGCGCGGCAAGTCCCCAGTCAACAGCAGGACTAAGGCTAAATTGAAGTGAGCTTTTGCACAATTAACATCGATTTGTATGGCTTTATTGTAACATAATATAGCTCGATTTATGTCTCCTAATTGTTCTACAGCACTGCCTAAATTCGTGACAGCTTCTAGATAATTCGGATTCAAAAATATGGCTCGTTCTAAGCTAGAAATTGCCTGTTCTATTTTACCCGCACCCAAGCATAAAGTTCCCAGGTGATAGTGTCCTGCAGGATTGTTTGGTTCTACTTCAATGGCACGCTCGTAAAGCCTTTCTGCCTCTACTAGCTGACATTTTGCTTGCATCGCCACGCCCAAATTTATCAAGGCTGGCACGTAATTGGAATTGATTGAAAGTGCTTGATGAAAACACGCGATCGCACTCGGCAACTCGCCCTGCTGCTGGAGCGTCGCGCCGAGATTGTTGAGAGCTTTGACGTACATTGGATTTAGGGCGATCGCCTTTTGAAAACAAGATACAGCATCGGCTGTATTGCCTCGATCTTGCAGCAAAATGCCCAAGTTATTTTGCGCTTGAGGGCAGTTCGGGTCGATTTCGACCGCGCGCTGATAATAGGTGGCAGCTTCGGCTAAGTCGCCTGTTTGATGCAGCGTCACTGCCAAATTAGTTGCAGCTTCTATCAAATCTGGCTGCCAAACTAAAGCATTTTTAAAACAAGCGATCGCCTCGGCAAATCTACCTTGCGCTTTCAGAATATTTCCCCGATTGAAATGTTGTTGAGACAATTCAATATTGGGATAAGTTTCTCTTGGCGGCTGAGCTTCCTCATGCTGGCAAATTCTTTCTCTCAGCGCCAAACTAGCTTGTTCTAAAACTCCTTCCCAATCCCCCGCTGTTGACTGGCGAAACAGCCGCGCCGTCGGATACCAAGGACTATCTTCGCGTTGCAACATCCACCGCCAATCCGGCACAAAACACAGCAAAATCCACACTGGTTTTCCCAAAGCACCGGCCAAGTGCGCCACAGAAGTATCTACAGAAATAACTAAATCCAGAGCGGAGATTGCCGCCGCAGTATCGGCAAAGTCGTGCAAATAAGAGCTTAAATCTGTTACGGGCATTTGCTCTAACAAAGCGCGCTCCTCTGCTGTTATTTCCTTTTGCAAACTGTAAAAATTTGCTCCGGGAATATCTAACAGTTTAGTTAACAAATTCAGCGGTAAAGATCGCACCTTATTTTGCGAATATTGAGGATTGCCCGACCACACAATCCCTACTTTCAAATTAGCAGTTGGACTGAGAGTAAATTCCAAACCCGGGGGCGGAGCTAAATAAGGAACTTTCGCAGGTATATTTTCTAAAGTTGTTCCCAGAATGTGAGGCAAACTCATTAGCTGCGCGCGAACTTGAAACTCCGGCGCATTCTCTGGACTAACTATTAACGCATCGATTCCTGAAACTTGTGCAAATAAGCGCTGCAACTGCGGCAAACACCAAACAATTACTCTACCGCCTTTTTGCTTGACTAAATCTGCGTAGCGGATAAACTGAATTGCATCGCCTAAACCCTGTTCCGGGCAAAGCAAAATAGTTTTTCCCTGCAAATCTTTGCCATCCCAAATAGGTTGGTGAAAGTTGTGGTGCGGGGACTGTTTTTGTTGAACCAGTAGCCGCCATTCGTACTCGGAAAAACCGCGCTGAAAATCTCCCGCCAGCAGTAAAGCTAAAGCTAAATTTAGGTGAGATTCAGGATTGCCGATATTGAATTTAACTGCTTGGCTGTAGCAGGTGATAGCATCTACAAATTGTCCGCGATCGTGCAAAGCATTTGCCAAACTGTTGAGAGAATTGATATAACCGGGTTTGAGTTCGATCGCCCGATGGTAGCAATCGATCGCCTCTGCCATTTTTCCCGCTTCCTCAAAAGCTTTGCCGAGATTGTTCAAAGCTTCAGGAAAGTCGGGTTTCAGGCTCAAAGCTTGGCGGTAGCAGGCGATCGCATCTTCAATTTTGCCCTGTTTGTGAAGGACAATTCCCAGATTGCAGCGAGCCTCTGCTGAGGCTGGCAATTTCTGAATCGCCTGCTGGCAAAAAGCTAGAGCCTCATCTAACTGATCTTGGTTTGACAGCCAACTCCCCAAAGCAAGATCGGTTTGGGCCAAATCCGGTTGCAGCTTCAGAGCTCGCTCGTAGTATGCGATCGCATCTGCAACTCGCCCCTGCCGGATCGAAGCGTATGCTAAGTTGTGCAAGGCATCGAAATAATTTGGATCGATCGCGATCGCCCGTTCGTAATTCGCGATCGCCCGTTCGTAATTCGGGCTCGCTTCCCCTTCCTCCCCTTGTTCCTCCAAAGTAATTCCCAAATTCAAATAAGCCGCCGCGCAATTAGGATTGACTTGAATCGCTTGCTCGTAGCACCTTACAGCCTCCGTCACATCTCCTTGTCCTTCCCGCAGCAGGCCCAAATTAATCAGCGCTTCCGCGCAATTAGGGTTCAAAGAAAGCGCCCGTTCATATTCTGCGATCGCCTCTTGAGTCTCCCCTGCTTCCGCCAGCGCGCTGCCCAAATTGCTCGCAGTTTCCGCCAAATTGCGGTCGATTGCGAGCGCTTCTCGGTAGTGCGCGATCGCCTCTTGTAGCCTGCCAGCGTGCTGTTTGACAACGCCTAAATTGCTGTGAGCGGCCGCATAATTTGGATCGATCGCGATCGCCCGCTCGTAACATTCGATCGCACCGCGAAACTGCCTTTGCTGCTGCAAATCTCGACCCAACCGAAACTCTGCATCCGCCAAATCCGACGGCGCAGATGCTGCGGAAACCAGGCAGCCCAAAGCTTGAGCCACCCGTGCGAAAACACCCTCCCAGTCGCCCCGCTGATGCTGCCGGAACAGCCGCGCCGTCGGATACCAAGGACTATCTTCGCGTTCCAACAGCCACCGCCAATCCGGCGAAAACGCTAGCAAAATCCACACCGGTTTGCCCAAAGCCCCCGCCAAATGGGCGACAGCGGTATCGACACTAATGACTAAATCTAGTTTGGCGATCGCAGCAGCAGTATCGGCCAAATCGTCAAAATGCGGGCTCAAATCTACGATCGGCGTTTGATTCAACAGCGCGCGATCTGCCTCGGAAACCTCTTTCTGCAAGCTGTAAAAACTTACCCCCGAAACGTCCAAAAGCGGCAGAAACTGGCTTAAACTGCACGAACGCTGCTTGTTTTTGCGGTGTTTTGGATTCCCCGCCCAGACAATCCCAACTTTCAAAGTGCGATCGGGCAAAAGCCCAAAATCCGCACCCGCCGGCGGAGATAAATAAGCAGTATTTGCCGGTATTGTTTCCAGCTTTGTACCGATAATATACGGCAAACTCAACATCGGCGCTTGCACGTCAAATTCCGGCAGCGGCTCGCCTTTAACTATTAGCAAATCAATGCCGTCAACCGTTGCAAACAAACGGTGCAATTGCGGGTAACAGCCAACAATTACCCTACCGCCTTTATTTTTGACGATCGCAGCGTAGCGGATAAACTGAAGCGAATCGCCTAAACCTTGTTCGGCGTGGAGCAAAATAGTCTTTCCCACCAAATCAGAACCGTCCCACAGCGGCCGGTATTCTCTCGCCGAAACTGTATTTTCCGGCCCCGTTAAAAAACACGAATGACCAGTGTGAAATTCTTTAATTTGCCAGCGCCACTCGTATTCGGCGAGACCATTTTCCAAATCTCCCACCAACAGCAAAGCCAAGGACAAATTCAGGTGAGCGCTAGCGTGGTTGGGACTTAAATGAATCGCCCGTCTGTAACAGGCGATCGCATCTTCTACCGCGCCTTTTTCCAGAAACGTCCTGCCTAAATTGTTGATAGCTTCCACAAAATCCGGCAGCAATTCTAGAGCTTTGTGATAATACTCCAGCGCATCTTCTAAATTGCCCTGTTCTTGCAACACTGTTGCCAGATTGTTGTAAGCTTCCCAGCTATGCGGCTGAATTTCCAGCGCTTGCCGGTACAGCTCGACCGCCCTTAAAAGTTCGCCTTTTTCTTGCAGCGCCACCGCTAAATTAATCAGTGCTGGCACGAAATCTGGTTGAGCGACAAGAGCTTGTTCGTAATGCGCGATCGCTTCTTCTACTTGACCTTGTTCCTCAAAAATTTTTGCCAAGTTGTAAGCTGTTTGAGGAATATTTGGAGCGAGGGCTAAAGCTTCTTGATAATGGGGAATAGCTGCGTCTAACTCGCCATTTTCTTGCTTGAGAAAACCAAAATTAATCAGCGCTTGAACGCAATTTGGATCGAGAGATATTATCTGTTCGTAAAGGGCGATCGCCTCTTCCTTATCGCCTGTCTCCATTAACTGTTCTGCTTGCCGCAATAAATCCTCTAAAACAACCGGATTTTCGCCACCAGTTGCGATCGCAACCGATGTCTCAATCCCCTGCGATTGCTTAGCTGCGGAGCCTTCTGCCAAGCCTTCGCTCGCCATCACAAATATGTTTTTACTCTCTTGAACCACGCTTGCACCTGTAATTTTGAGAAGCACAGAATCGAGGTCAGGCTTATCATTAGCAATCATTGCGAGTGAAACGAAGTCAAGCGAATCTTTTGCAGAATCCTCGGAATAACTAGCACTATTGGCGATCGCAAAAGAACTCAAAGCCGCCTGCACTTCGTCAAACAATTCTTGCCAACTGTCCGGCTGACTTTTGCGGAAAAGCCTTGCAGTTGGATACCAAGGATTATCTTCGCGCTGCAGCAGCCAGCGCCAGTCAGGAACAAAAGAAAGCAGCACCCAAACCGGTTTTCCTAAAGCACCGGCTAAGTGCGCCACAGCCGTATCGACACTAATGACTAAATCCAGTTGAGATATCGCCGAAGCGGTATCAGCAAAGTCGCTCAAATGCGGGCTCAAATCCGGCACTAAGTGTTGGTTCAACAAAGTGCGATCGCTCTGGGACAAGTTTTTTTGTAAACTATAAAAAGCGATTCCCGGAATATCCAAAAATTGAATAAAATCGCTCAAACTGCAAGAACGCTGATTGTCTTTCCGGCGCTGCGGGCTCCCCGCCCAAACAATCCCTACCTTCAGTTTTGCATCAGAAGAAAGCGCAAAATTGCACTCATCAGGCGAAGCTAAATAAGGAACATTTCCCGGTATTGTTTCCAGAGTTGTCCCCATAATTCTCGGCAAACTCATCAGCGGTGCGTGAACGTCAAATTCTGGCAAACCCTCAAGACTAACTGATAAATATTCAATGCCGGCAACTGTCTCAAACAACCGCAGCAGTTCTGGATAGCAAGCCACCATAACTTTAGCCCCTCGGCTGCGAAGAATCGGCGCGTAGCGAATAAACTGAATCGAATCGCCGAAGCCTTGCTCGACGTGCAGTAAAATAGTTTTTCCCTGCAAATCTGAACCATCCCAAACCGACTGTTTAAATTGCCTTGGTTGTAGTTGCGGAGTGCGCCACCGCCACTCATATTCAGCAAAACCGCGCTGAAAATCTCCGAACAATAGCAAAGTTAAACCTAATTCCACGTGTGCGGTGGCGTTGTCGGGCTGCAATTCCAATGCTCGACGGTGAAAAAAAAAGGCTTCTTGAAATTCCCCTAAATCGACCAAAGCGTGTCCGAGGTTGTTAATAGCATCCACGAAGTCTGGCTTTAAGTTCAATGCTTGTCGGTAGTAAGATATTGCTGCTTTGGTATTGCCTTGTTCGTGGTAAAATGCCCCGACATTGTTGTGAGCTTCGGGATTGTTTGGCTCTAGTTGTACAGCTTGCTGGTAGCAGTTAAAAGCTTCGGCTAATTTACTTTGCTGCTGAAAAACTGTTCCCAACCCCATCAGAGAATATGTCAAACTCGGATTAATTTGTAAAGCGTGCAGGTAACAGGCTACCGCTTCGTTTAATTGATTTTTTTGTTTAAATAAACCTGCTAAGTTGTGTGCTGTTTCGTGCAGGTTGGGGTCGAGCTTGAGCGCTGTTTGGTAATATAAAATTGCCGAGTCTATTTCGCCGACTTGCTGTTTGAGCCAGCCCAAATTATTGTAAGCTAGTGCGGAATTTGGCTGCATTTTGATGACTTGTTCGTAAGTGGAGATCGCCCTTTGATACTCGCCTACATCCAGCAAAACATTAGCCTTATTTAAATGTGCTTCTACAAAATCGGGGTTTTGGACGATCGCCTGTTCGTAAAAGTCGATCGCTTCGGCAATTTTTCCCTGCTGTCTAGCAGCTATTCCCAACAAACACAGCACGTTTGCTGACTCCGGCTGCACTTCTACGATCTGCCGATACAAATTCTCAGCTTCTAACAAACGTCCCGCTTGGTGATGTTCCCAAGCTATTTTCAAAGAGTCTTCTGCACCCAATTTGCAGGCAGATTTTCGCGATTTTTTTTGAGAAGCCATAGTTGTCTTTGTTGTTTGGGAGTTCGCTAACTTGTAATTGCCAACTTGTTCTAATTTGTTAACTCTTCCATCCTTCTTCCTTCTTCCCTTCTTCCCCCTTCCTTCTTCCTTCTTCCTTCTTCCTTCTTCCTTCTTCCTTCTTCCTTCTTCCTTCTTCCTTCTTCCTTCTTCCCCTTCTACCCCAACAAACAAGCTGCGGGAAAAATCAAATATTCTAAGAAAAACAACTTCCAGATAAACTGATAAAAATCAGCAATTTCTTTTTGATCGTCCAAATCAACTTTGACGCTCCAAAACCACATCAAACCCAAAGCCGCCAAATGAGAAACTGCCAGAAACACTAAATTAACATTAGACAATAAGATCGTTCCTGCCAAAGTCGCGCCCAAATAACAAACCGTCAACACCCAGCGAGATAAATTAAAGACGGCAGGCTTGCCCAGCTCAATCGTAAACGTAGTAATATTATATTGCTTGTCCCCTTCCATGTCGGGGATATCTTTAAAAATGGCGATCGCAAACGTAAACACCACAACAAAAACCGTCAGCACCCAAACTTCCGCAGGAATCGCAAAAGACACACTCTCCAAACTCCAGCCAGAAAAAGCGCTTTTCGCCCTTCCCAAACCCAACACCCAATTAAAGTGCAGAAATAACCCTAAATTTACGATCGCGCCCCGCACCGTCAAAATGCACAGCGCCGCCCAAAAAGGAAACCGCTTCAGCCGAATTGGCGGCAGAGAATAAGCAGTCCCGATCGCCAAACTAACGCCAACTGTCGCCAGCAAAAACGGGCCTTGTAAAACAGCAGTCAAAATTCCTAGAATTCCCGTTGCAATTACAATTAATTCTCCGGTGTTTCGAGAAAACACTCCCGAGGCGATCGGCAAATACGGCTTATTAATTTTATCAATTTCAACATCTTCTAACTGGTTCAATCCCACAATATAAATATTGCCGCAAATGCAAGCCAACCACGCAAAAGCTAGGGGCAAAAATACAGGATTCACAAACAGCCGCGCGCTTTGGGCGATCGCGTACAAAGCCAATACACTCAGGCTAGTACCCACAATTGTGTGCGGCCGAGAAAACTCCCAAAAAGCCCTCACCCAGCTTGGCGGAGCCGAGCCATTTTTATCAATCCAAGACTTGTCAATCGAATCGTTGCCCATAAAACTCACACCCGCACCAAACAAATAATATTCTGTAGGTGCGCGATACGCACCTTACTCATCTACTTACTCATCAACTCAAAACTCAAAACTTCTCGGCTCCCTCCCTGTTATTTTACTGCACAAATCAGCCCGAAACGAATCAATCCGCTCTGATATCCACGGCTCATCAATCCGAGAGCAAGTGCAGCTTGAATAGTCGTCCAACCGCTCGTCAGCAAACCCCAAATCGCGATCGGAGTCAAAGCAGAATCGATCACCACATCCCAAAAAGGAGCGACAGCTTTTGACCAATCAGCGGTGCGAATACTTGTCAAAGGCAAACTGCGGACGATTTCCTCATATTCCGGCAAAGAAATCACGTAAGGCAAAGCATAAACCCGGTAAATTTCTGCCAATTCCTTTCTCTCTTCATCAGTTAATTCTCCCGCCGTTTCTCCCACCGGGCGGTGACACCAAGTCGCCAAAATCAAAGTTCCTCCAGGCTTGAGCACGCGGCAACATTCCTGCACAAACTTAATTTTGTCTGGCATATGTTCTCCGCTTTCTAGCGACCAAACCAAGTCGAATGACTCGTCAGAAAAAGGCATATTCAAAGCATCTGCTACCAAAAAGTTCACATTGCTTTCCATGCCAGCAATTTTAGCGCGTTCGGTCGCTCTGTTGGCCTGTACCGGACTCAGAGTAATCCCGGTCGCTGTAACGCTAGCGCCCGTTTTATTTGGTTCGGGCGATCGGCTAAAATCTCGATCGACCCCGCCATCCAACTTTAAATTATTTTGAGCGATCGAACTAAACTTTTCGGTCAAATAAAGCGTGCTGCCGCCGATCCCGCAACCGACATCGAGAATGCGGTAAGATTCACAGAGTGCCTGCTCTGACGGTACTCCAGCCCATGCCAACAGTTCTTCTATCAAATCTATCTGAGCCTGTCGGCGCTCTTTTTTCAAATTGCCATCCGGGCCGTAGTAACCGTGGTGCATATGTTCGCCCCACACCTGCTCCCACAAACCGCTAGAAGCGTCGTAAAGTTGCTGAATTTGCTGGTAAAGTGTTGATGTCATCGCCGGATCGCAAGTTATTAAAGGAATTCTACCGTTATTTTCCCGCTGTTGTCATAGAATTTGGCGATTGAGTTCGATCGGCCTCCGGCCTTCGCCAGACAGAGATGTCCTGATTTCCAGCCCGACGATCGATTTGTGCCTTCCCTCTAAAATCTCAAATCTCACATTGATTTGTGGGTTACCTCTCAAATCTCAAATCTAAAATCTCAAATCTAAAATCGAATGACTGTCTCGCGAACCATTGCTTTGGGCTTTCTCGCTGTCATCCTCGCAGGTGCTCTATTGCTAATGATGCCCTTTTCCACAATTGATGGAACTTGGAGCGATCCAATAACAGCACTGTTTACCTCTACTTCCGCTGTCTGCGTCACCGGCTTGTCGGTGGTTGATGTGGGAAAATATTACTCTTTTTGGGGGCAACTGTGCCTAGTTTTACTGGTGCAAATAGGAGGCTTGGGCTACATGACAGCCACGACTTTCTTGCTGCTGTTATTGGGCCGCCGCTTTGGCTTGAAAGACAAAATTGCCCTGCAACAATCTCTCGACAAATCAGGACTAGCCGGCGTAGTACAACTGGTGCAGTCAATTCTAGCAACAACGCTTTTGTTTGAATTAACTGGAGTGTTTTTGCTGATGTCGGTTTTCGTCCCCCAATACGGATTTAAAGAGGGTGTGTGGTCTGCTATATTTCACAGTGTTAATTCGTTTAATAATGCTGGTTTTAGCATCTATTCAGATAATTTAATCGGCTACATCAGTTCGCCTGTGGTTAACTTCACAGTCAGCGGTTTAATCGTATTTGGGGGAATCGGCTATCAAGTAATTATGGAAATGTACATGTGGCTGCGCGATCGCTTCAATAAAAGCCCTATCTGCACAGTTTTTTCCCTAAATTTCAAAGTCGTTACCAGTACAACTGCTGTTCTTTTAATTTTAGGAACGCTAGCCTTTTTGGTGCTGGAATACGACAACCCAGACACTTTCGGCTCTCTAAATTTTCCTCAAAAAGTGATGGCAGCTTGGTTTCAATCTGTTACTCCCCGCACGGCGGGATTCAATACAATTGACATTGGCAAAATGAGCGAAGCCTCGCTATTTCTGACTATCGCGCTGATGTTGATCGGCGCCAGCCCTGGCAGCACCGGCGGCGGCATCAAAACCACAACTTTTAGGATATTGTTTTGCTGTACCACAGCAGTTCTCGAAGGCCAGGAAGATGTGGAGTGCTATCAGCGTCAAATCCCGCCAGCAATGATTCTAAAAACCATTAGTGTAGTCTTCGGTTCCATGTTGGTCGCATTCACATCTGCAATTTTAATTGAGCTGACAAATCCCGAAGTAGAATTTATCGCAGCTCTGTATGAAGCAGTTTCAGCTTTTGCCACGGTCGGTCTTTCCACAGGGATTACAGCCAAGATTTCAGCGATCGGCAAGCTGGTTTTGATTGCTACAATGTACATAGGTCGGGTTGGCGTGTTGCTGCTGATGAGTGCTGCATTCGGAGACCCAAAACCCAGGTCTTTTAAGTATGCTGAGGAAAGTTTGTTAGTTGGATAAACAAATCCTGCCTCGTTGCTGATAATCTAAACAATGGGTGACAACCCAAATCAACTTTTACTACTTACCCAAAAATCAAAAGGAGGCGGCGCTGTCTCTGCTAAAATTTAAACAGCAAGACTGTCAGCGCTGGATATTCAGTGAACCTGTCATCTTTGAATTTTTTTCGCACTTTGCGCGCCGACAACAAGCAGTTTGCAGTTATTGGTTTGGGACGCTTCGGCAAAGCTGTGTGTTCGACTCTGCACGGCTTGGGTTACGAAGTCATGGGAGTTGACACGGATGAAAAAAAAGTAACTCAAGCTTTGAACGATCGTATTGCTGCTCACGTTGTGCAGTTAGATTCTACTGAGCCTAGCGCTCTTGCGGAAGCGGGTATATTTGAATTTGAAACAGTGATAGTTGCGATCGGCAATTACCTAGCAGAAAGCATTACCACCACCCTAAATCTTAAGGAAGGCGGGGTAAGTCACGTAATAGCCAAAGCTTCTTCGGAAACTCACTTAAAACTGTTGAAAAAAGTCGGTGCAGATCATGTAGTTTTTCCAGAACGAGAAATGGGCTGCTCTTTGGCCCGGATTCTGACACAACCCAGCATTTTAGAACGCTTTGACCTCGACCCAGATCACAGCATCGTTGAGTTGCTCGTTCCTGAAAAGTTTGACGGTAAAACCATCTCCGAATTGGAGCTCCGGCGCAAGTATGGTTTGAACTTGCTAGCAGTCGGGCGCGCCGACAAGTTCGAGATTAATCCCGAGCCAAGCGAACGCTTGAGAAAGGGCGACGCGATGGTAGTAATTGGTTCTAATAAAGATATCAATCGCTTGCCAATTTAACAGCTCGCCATTTTACGCACATATAGCAACACTCCTGGACTCAGAAACCCGGTTTCTTGAGTTCCGAGTCCCTAAGTCGCAAGCAAGTCTTGTGGGATGCGTGAAAATCTCATCCCCCCAAAAACCCGGTTTATCTTAGATAAACCGGGTTTCTCTGTCGATCTTTATGTTCTAATTTTTAACCGAAATATCTAAATTTAATTTCACCAATGCTGGGGTTGCTTGCACCTTTGCTAGTCCCTCTGAGAACATAGCCAGACAAATCGGGAAAATTTCAACAAAGTAGCAGCACCCGACGATCGCGCTCCAGCAAATCATAGGAGCGCTAGCCCTGAAAATTTAGCCGACTTTCAAGATATCTTGCAGGTAAGCTTTGCCCAAAACCAGAACCGCCAAGACTAGAGCGAGTTCAACAGGCCAAGGACACACCGCCAGAAACCAAATTAACGAACACACTCCAATAATTGCAGCTATCGGAGCCGGAATCCCGTCTAGCGTTCTGTTGTCAGTCCCCGCAGTCACCCACCCAGCAATCAAGCAGAGCGTCAACGGAATCAAGCAACTTGCGATCATGGTTTTTACCCCGTCAAAATTTTTTTTACATATGGCATTTGAGCATATTGTAACAATACATCAAAAATTACGAAATGCACCATAAATTACGATAAAATTTAAGGTTACGTAATTAATACCCTGGAGCCATATTATTTTTAAATTTTTAGCTTCGGCTCTATCCCAAGGCAGAATTAGGTAGGCATCAGGCAGAATTGGGTGATTATTCTTTGTACAAAAGTGCTTTTGCTTTCTACCTTGAGATGAATTGCGATACGCCTATCTACGCAAGTTATACTGAGCATTCCAGTCACTTACTCTAGAGCGTGAATCAATGCTGGGTAAATTTTTTCGCAAGCCAGAATCAGAAAACAGCGATCGCGTCCCCCCGGGTCAATACCTCGCCAACGGCTTTCCCGTGCTCACCTACGGCGATACACCCTCCGTCAGCATTGAGAGTTGGGAATTTAAAGTCTGGGGATTGGCAAAACCAAAAACCTTCACTTGGTTAGACTTCCAGGCCATGCCCCAAAGTAACTTTACTGCGGATTTTCACTGCGTCACCCGGTGGTCAAAACTCGACGTGCAATGGACGGGAGTCAAAGTCACAGATTTTATGAACTACACAGAAGTTGACCCGAAAGCTATGCACGTCTTGGAACACTGCTACGGGGGCTACACCACTAACATTGCGATCGCCGACTTCCTCCGAGAAGAAAACTTTTTCGCCCACACCGTCTTCGGCGAACCCCTATCCCCAGACCACGGCGGTCCAATGCGGCTGGTAGTTCCGCACTTGTACGCTTGGAAAAGCGCTAAATGGATTAACGGCCTGGAATTTACAGAAACCGAAAAACTCGGTTTTTGGGAACGCAACGGCTATCACCGGCGGGGCGAACCTTGGGCCGAGGAACGCTACAGCGGTGTGTTTTGATGGGGTCGATCGGGATTAGGACTTGCCCAGAACTTCTATGGACGGTATTTCTGGAGGGGAAATCCGCTGTTTGACCGCTTCAATCTGCGGAAATCGCATCTCGATCGCATCTTTGGGCTCTATCACTGCCGGGGTTCCCTCTAATTTCAGCAAAATACGTAAACCCGACGATCGTAGTTTGTACGTAATTTACCCGATAGATAAACTACTTTAACTCCCCTACACAAGTCCCAAAAAACAAATATTCCCCGTTTCTGGTTAATATAAAACTCCTTTAACTGTCAGTTAGCGCAGCTATTACCGTGTTTATACGTAAGTGTTTGGTTTTGATGGCTTAGACTTGAAATAAAATAAAAAATTAGCCTAAACTCGACCCAAATCATTTTTGTCGCTCCGCGCTCCCATGCTTGCTACTGCAAGGTTTAAAGCCACAATTTTTATAATTATTTGGTGTGTATTTAGAGGGAGCGATCGCCCGCAGGCTTATTCGCTAGACAGGATTTATGAAGGATATGTAAAGCCTTGATAAAGAATATGTCAAAATAGACCTAAAGTGGCAAAAACACAAACAAAATATCTGATAATAAAACTATTAAGATCGTCACGCGAAAGGAAACAAGTTATGAATACCAAACTCTTATCCGCCCTAACAGCTACCGCAGCCGCCACAGCTCTGTTTGGCACCGGAGCTCCAGCTCAGGCATTCTCCTTTGGTACCACCGGCATCAAATTCCAGCAAGATACAAGTGTCACCTTTAACTTCAAAGAATCTCACGGTATGTACCAATCCTCTTTGGGAGTCTACACTGTGAATGACTTGGCGATCTCTAAAGTGGCCACCCTGTTTTCGGAAACTAAATCCTCAGACAACGGCGACGAGAACGAATGGAAAGGAACTCTAGGCAATACAGTCTTGGTTGGAGCGACAACATTCACATTCCTGGCAAATCAAATTTACACTTTGGGACTCGACAGCGACTGGGCCGGCACTGTCTACTCAACCTCAGCCTTGAACGCCGGCGCCCAGCTAGCCGTGTTGGGCGGATCGTCGTTGTGGAACGCGCTGGGCAAAGAAACTACAAACACCTTCCAAGCTGCCGGACTCTTCACAGACGCAACAGCTTCTCTGTTTAACGGAGGCGCAGTCATCTCCTTCGACGATGGCGGTAACGGCAAGGACGCGGACTTCCAAGACTTCACCGTAACGGCAGAAGCAGTTCCCGAACCGATGACGATGACCGGTTTGGCTCTCGGTTTGGGTGGCTTGGTGGCAGCGCGCCGCCGCCGCGCTAGCAAGACGGCTTCCTAATTTTTTCAACCGGAACAGTCGGCTCAATGACGTTTGAGAAAAAAGAATACGATTTGCAGGCGCGCTGATGGGAAGTCGGCTCGCCTTTTGCTTGATTTCAAGCAAAGGACACCTTAATATTAGGCGTCGCTAGGTGAATTTGACCGAAGAGTTGTTCGAGGAGTGCAAGCAGTACAAATTCACCGGTACGGGTTGAGGAATTTTAACCCACTTTTGGCACACTCCACTGTCACAATCGGTTTTGAGGTAATTTTGAAAACCACATCAGTCATTTTTTTAAGTAATTGGACAGAATTAATTACACGCTGATTCTTTGCTAATTTTTTACTAGACAAGGCTTGTAGCCCATAGTTTTGTGTAATTAATTGTGTCCTGCTACTTATATAAATAATGGAAAAATTGGACTGGCGATCGCCAGTCCAATTTCCCCAAACTCCCAAAATTCCTAGTGTGACACTTGGCGGGTGCGGAATGTGGGTTAGAAAATCAGAACTTACGCGCCGAACATACAGCGCGATGGGAACAGCCAGCGACTGTAAATATCGCTCAATTGAGTTCCCGCACTAAAAAAGCCCATTCATCTGCCAATTCTTCAATGATTTTCGCAGTGGGTTTGCCGGCACCGTGTCCCGCCTTGGTTTCAATCCGAATTAACACTGGTTTTTCTCCCTTGTGCATTTCTTGCAAAGCAGAAGCAAACTTGAAACTGTGGGCCGGAACTACTCGATCGTCGCGATCGGCTGTTGTAATCATTGTTGCCGGATAAGCCGTGCCCGGTTTGAGATTGTGCAGGGGAGAATAGCCGTGAATTGTGGAAAATTCTTCGGGATTTTCCGGCGAACCGTATTCAGAAGTCCAGGCCCAACCAATGGTAAATTTGTGGAAGCGCAGCATATCCATAACGCCGACTGCCGGCAGTGCTGCACCGAACAATTCCGGCCGCTGAGTCATACAAGCTCCCACCAATAAACCGCCGTTGCTGCCACCTGCGATCGCCAATTTTGCAGGTTTGGTGTATTTGTTTTCGATCAACCATTCAGCACCAGCTATAAAGTCATCAAACACGTTTTGCTTATTCAACTTTGTGCCTGCTTGGTGCCATGATTCGCCGTACTCGCCGCCTCCCCGCAAGCAGGCGATCGCATAAACTCCCCCCATCTCCAACCACACGACATTGCTAACAGAAAAACTCGGAGTCAGCGACACGCCAAAACCGCCGTAACCGTACAGGTATGTGCGGTTGTTGCCATCCAACTGCAAGCCTTTCTTGTGCGTGATAAACATGGGTACTTGTGTACCGTCTTTGCTCGGGTAAAATACTTGTTTTGTCTCGTAATCCTCTGGATTAAAATCGACCTTGGGCTGTCGATAAATCGTACTTTCATCTGTCACCAGATTGTACCGATAAATGGTGGTTGGTGCCGTGAAACTGGTGTACGCATAAAAAGTTTCCGTGTCGTGCCGCTTGCCGCCGAATCCTCCCGCCGAACCGATTCCGGGCAAGGCAACTTCTCGCACGAAACAGCCGTCTAAGTTGAAGATTTTAATCTGGGTGTAGGCGTCTTTCAGGTAAGAAGCGACAAATTGATTGTTCAGGAGGCCAATGCCTTCGAGAGTTTCTGCTGCTTCGGGGATAATTTCTGTGAATTTTTCTTGACTTTCGTCACCAGCGAGGCATGAGCGAGGTGGGTTGTTGGTGTCGATCGCAATTACGCGGCCCAGCGGTGCATTCAAGTCTGTTTGAAACCAGAAAAGAGAACCGTCATTGTCGATGAAACTGTACTCAGCCTCAAATTCGTTAATAAGTTCTACAACGGTTGATTCCGGTGCAGTTAAATCCTTGTAAAAAATCAAGTTTTTAGTTTCCGTTCCCTGCCAAACAGAGACTATTAAGTAGCGCCCGTCTTCGGTGACGCCGCCGCTAAATCCCCACTCTTTCTGGTCGGGTCGCTCGTAGATTAATACGTCTTCAGATTGGGGCGTACCGAGTTGGTGGTAAAACAGTTTTTGGTAATAATTAACGTCTTCGTGCTTTCTTTTTTCGTTGGGCTCGTCGTAGCGGCTGTAAAAAAAGCCTTTGCCGTCGTGAGTCCAGGATGCTCCTGAGAATTTAATCCACTTTAAATGGTCTGATAAATCTTCGCCAGTTGTTACATCGCGGACTTTCCATTCCTGCCAGTCGGAACCGGAATGTGACAAACCGTAGGCCATAAGTTTGCCATCTTCGCTGATAGCTACACCGCCCAAGGCAACAGTTCCGTCTTCTGAGAGAGTGTTGGGGTCAATTAATACTTTGGGTTCGCCATCGAGGGATGTTAACGTGTAGAGTACGGATTGATTTTGCAGGCCGTCATTCTTGTAGTAGAAATAGCGATCGCCTTCTTTGAAAGGTATGCCGTATTTTTCGTAATCCCAAAGTTGAGTCAGGCGCTGTTTGATTTTTTCCCGCGCCGGAATTTCGTTGAGGTAGGCAAAAGTAACTGCATTTTGGGCTTCCACCCAAGCTTGAGTTTCCTCA
The DNA here is from genome assembly GCF_036704885.1 of Microcoleus sp. F4-D5. Lineage (NCBI taxonomy): Bacteria > Bacillati > Cyanobacteriota > Cyanophyceae > Oscillatoriales > Microcoleaceae > Microcoleus > Microcoleus sp. F4-D5. The sequence goes on from NZ_JAUBSX010000005.1 coordinate 101,564, forward strand.
GAGTCGGGATTTTCCAGCCACCTGTAGGGGTCTGATACTTTGACGCCGTGGTAGTCGTCTATTTGGTCGATTTTGCGGGTTGTGGGGTAGCTTAAAGGTCGATCGAATTTAGCCATGATTTTGTACTCTCGGTAACTTTGTCTAGTTTACCCTTTCCCGGCAGTGACAGGGGAGAGTCGCTCAATTGGGGATTTGAGATTTTATCCTAAATCTGGGTTAAATAAGTCACTCCAACTTAAAAAACAGAAAATTTAGATACCTGAATTATTTAAAATATTGGGTATCTAACATATAGCCTTTTTCAGATATATGAGGTACAAGTTTAGATTTTAGATTTTAGATTTTAGATTTTAGATTGGGGGATTGGGGGATTGGGGAATTTAGGAATTTTTAATTAATTAGTAAATGCCTCATCTTTACGAGAAGCGCTATAGAAGCTATCGCCAATAAATCCTATTTGAAAATGAGATATAATTAATTTGGTTTTTTTCGGAATCAAGTGCTTCCCAAGAATGAATAAATTTCCCCATGACCAGTTTGCCAAAGAATACCTAAAATAATTGTTATCGTATCTCGGTCAAGTCAAAAATAGTAAATATCTCTGTGCTGAAGTCTGAGAAATTGAGGTCTGGTTTCAAGCGACTTCAACACACTTTTAAAATCGAAAATCGAAAATCGAAAATCAAAAATCGATTGACTCCCACTGCTTCGGAGGCTTTGTTAAGCAGCTTTAATTTTATGATTCCAGAAGACTCAGAAGGTTGGGGGAGGGGGGTTTATTTTCTATCGGAAGTTTGGCGAGTAGGATTGATAGCTATTCACCAGTTACCGAATGTTCCAGAAACGATGCGGTTGCGGATTTTAGGTAAGGGTAAAGTACAGCAAGGGGCGATCGCGGAATTAACAAGATTGCCTGTTGATAGTCCCCTACGAGCTAGTACGCTAGAATTATTGTACAACCTGCAAGCGAATCTGCAAGTAAATTTAGCAGCTAGTGTCCCAGGAAATCAGGAAGATAAGGAGTTAGTTATGGCGCTCGTACCTCTCTTACAACAAAAAATAGATGAGGCCACACAACAAGGAAGAGAAGAAGGAAGAGAAGAAGCACAGCGGTTGATTTTGCAGAACTTTATGCAAGTCAGATTTGGGGAGTTAGACGCTCAGACAATTGCCTTTTTTTCCTCTGTCTCGGCTTTACCTGTTGGTGAATTCACTATGTTGTTAGTGCAATTATCCACATTGCCAATCGCCCAAGCAGATAGACAACAAGTACAAACTTTAATCGCCGAAAATGTCTTGAAAAAGCGCTTTGGTCAATTAGAAGTAAACACCGTCAATCTCATCCCAAATTTGCTCGCATTGTCTGCAGAAAATTTATCGCTATTGCTGTCACAACTGCCGGATTTGTCAATAGAATAACTAATTGCTAGATGAAAAAACTCTTCCCTTTGAGTAAAAAAAGAGCGATTAAGCTTGATAAAGTTCTTGTGGAAAGTAGGAGTTGGGCGTCCCGCCCGCCAGAAAACACAATTTAGATGCGGGACAACTTATAACTAATCCAACTCCCTCCTTCCTTCCAAAGCACGAGCCAATGTAACTTCATCGGCATATTCCAAATCTCCCCCCATCGGCAAACCAAAAGCTATGCGCGTCACTAGGGTAAAAGGTTTTAATAAGTGACCGATATAAAGAGTAGTAGTTTCGCCTTCCACGCTGGGACTAATAGCAATAATTACTTCCTTAATCTTTTGCTGGCTGACGCGCCGGACTAACGGTTGAATGTTCAATTGTTCCGGGCCAATTCCATCCATCGGCGAAATAACGCCGCCAACAACGTGATATTTACCCATATATTCCCGCGTTTTTTCTAAAGCGATTACATCGCGGGATTCTGACACAACACAAAGGGTATGACTGTCGCGGTTTGTATTGCGGCAAATTTCGCAAACAGGGTCAGCAGATAAGTGAAAGCATACTTGACAGAAACCTACTTGCTGTTTGGCATCAATCAAAGATTTAGCTAGGGCTTGCACTTCTTCTTCCGGTCGCTTCAAAATATGTAAAGCGAGCCGCTGGGCTGTTTTTGGGCCGACTCCGGGCAAGCGCTGCAATTGTTCGATTAAACGAGCTAAAGGTCGAGTGTACATTAAAAATTGGCGGTAATTGGTAATAGCATTTCTGGTTGATTCGCGACAATATCATTTGTGCGGTGTAGGGGCGGGTTTTACCAACCATCTATGTTTAAAACTAAGTATATCACAAACCCGTCCCGCCCATACACTGAGGAATATTGACTAATTTACCCTCCACTAATTTTAGCTTTGTAGCCTAACTTTGTGATAATTTCTAGCAGCTTTTGCTTGTGTTCGCCTTGAATTTCGATTTCATTATCTTTAACTGTGCCGCCAGTACCGCATTGGGCTTTTAGCTGCTTGGCTAAAGTTGCTAATGTTTCGGGTTTTTCCTGAAAGCCGCTGATGACTGTAACTGTTTTGCCGCCGCGTCCTTTTCGGGATGCTTCAATTTTGAGGTTTTGTTGATTGGGGGGAACTTCGGCAACTCCCCGTTGGAGGGCGGCGGAGTTGTCAACATTCCCAAACTCGGAGTAAACTATTCGTTTGCCGTCGGTTGTTTTGCTGTCCGAATCTTTGCGTTTGGATGCTGCCATAGGTTAAGATGCTTGAACTTTTTTTACTGGTATTTCTAGTTTTAGCGGATTGGGGTATGCTTGCGATCGCTCGGAAGGCGCTCTATCTTCTACTTATTGTATTAGCCCGTCAATCGATTTTAGATTTTAGATTTTAGATTTTAGATTTTAGATTAAAGAATTGAAGGATTGACCCCACGGATAGATTCGGGGGGCAAGTTTCTCGGATACAGGTTTTTTATTTCTGGACGGATGAATCTGGGGGCTTGTATCCTGGATGCTTTCGGTCAAGCGTTCAAGGAATTATAATGAAATTTGTTCGATCGCCTCCAGTCCACAACCGATTTGGTACGATCGACACCAAGCCTCTAGCTTACCCGCGAATCTAAAAAATCTAAAATCTAAAATCTAAAATCAAATGACTGTCACCCCCCTGCATCTCACCACGGAAACCAGCGCCCAACGCCCCGACTCCCTCGGCAGATTCGGCAAATTCGGCGGCAAATACGTCCCCGAAACGCTGATGCCCGCTTTATTTGAACTAGAAGCCGCTTTCCACAAATACCGCAGCGAACCGGAATTTCAACAGCAACTCCAACAATTGCTCAAAGATTATGTCGGCCGCCCCAGCCCTTTGTATTTCGCCGAACGCCTCACCGAACACTACGCTAAAGCAGACGGAACTGGCCCGCAAATTTACCTCAAACGCGAAGATTTAAACCACACCGGTGCTCACAAAATCAACAACGCTTTAGCTCAAGCATTGTTAGCAAAACGCATGGGCAAAAAGCGGGTAATTGCTGAAACTGGTGCCGGTCAACACGGCGTTGCCACTGCCACAGTTTGCGCTCGTTTTGGTATACAATGCGTTGTCTACATGGGCGTTCACGACATGGAAAGACAGGCTTTAAATGTGTTTAGAATGCGGCTGATGGGAGCCGAAGTGCGGCCGGTGGCGGCGGGTACGGGAACGCTCAAAGATGCGACTTCGGAAGCGATTCGCGACTGGGTGACAAATGTCGAAACAACTCATTACATTCTCGGTTCCGTAGCGGGCCCGCATCCTTACCCGATGATGGTGCGCGATTTCCATGCGGTAATTGGTGAAGAAACGCGGGCTCAGTGTCAGGAAAAGTGGGGTGGTTTGCCGGATATTTTATTAGCTTGCGTCGGCGGCGGTTCTAATGCAATGGGTCTTTTTCACGAGTTTGTTGGGGAAGAAACTGTCAGATTGATCGGTATTGAAGCGGCCGGCGAAGGTGTGGAGACAGACAAACACGCTGCTACTTTGACTAAGGGAAGTGTGGGAGTTCTGCACGGGGCGATGAGTTATTTGCTGCAAGATAATGAAGGTCAAGTGATTGAGCCGCATTCGATTAGTGCGGGTTTGGATTATCCGGGCGTGGGGCCGGAACACAGTTATTTGAAGGATGCCGGCAGGGCTGAATATTATAGCGTAACTGATGCAGAAGCGCTGGGAGCATTTCAGCGGCTTTCGCAGTTGGAGGGGATTATTCCGGCTTTGGAAACTGCTCACGCGATCGCCTATTTAGAGACTCTGTGCCCGCAGCTAACAGGCAATCCCCGCATTGTGCTTAACTGTTCGGGACGCGGCGACAAAGACGTAAACACTGTGGCGAAGGTTCTCGATATCTAGGTTAGCGGAATCTGGGGCGATCGCCCTGTAGGAATCGGTAACAATTAACTTTATTTTTCTTTGATTTCATGTCCAAAGGTTTGATTTTGACGTGCTTGGGATTGTTGACAATCCTGCCAAAATGTGACACCTCCATTCCTACGCGATCGCTCCCACAAACTCCCATGAATACTAAGGTTGCTTCCAGTCCTATTACTGACTTAGAAAAAGCGGTTAACCAACAGATTAATCAATACCGAGCATCTAAAAAGTTGCCGCCGCTGACTATCGATCCGCAAATTAGTCAGGTAGCAAGAATTCACAGCGAAAATATGGCTAACGGTAAAGTAAGTTTCAGCCACGATGGATTTGAAGGGCGGGCGAAAGCAGTTACTATTCCTTATAAAAGTGTAGCTGAAAATCTTGCTTACAATTTCGGCTACAGCGACCCGGTACGCAATGCTGTTGAAGGTTGGATTAAAAGTGACGGCCACCGCAAGAATATGGAAGGTCAGTTTAACGTGACCGGTATTGGGATTGCAAAAAATGCCAAAGGCGAGTATTATTTTACTCAGCTTTTTGTCCGCAGTCGATAATTTGAAGGAAGGGACGACTTAATTATCGAGTGTGAGGTAGATGCTGAAGTCAGAAGGAAGAGGGAAGACAGAAAAGGGTAGTCAACAGTCAACAATCAACAGTCAACAGTCAACAGTCAAAAATTACTAATAATGGAATTTGCAGATTTTCAAGTGTGCGATGGTGATATTCCCGATTCTCTCTTATCTTATTATTTGACAGCAGAGGCGATCGCCGTTGATACGGAAACAATGGGTTTGATGCCGTGGCGCGATCGCTTGTGTTTGGTGCAGTTGTGCAATCCCGAAGGTAAAGTTGCAGTGGTGCGGATTGCCAAAGGCCAGACATCAGCACCGAATTTAAAGAAATTAATGGAAGCCGAAAATATTGAGAAAGTATTTCACTTTGCGCGCTTCGATCTGGCAACAATGCGTTACAATTTAAGTATTGACATTGCACCTGTTTTCTGCACAAAAATAGCGAGCAAGCTTGCGAGAACTTACACCAACAAACACGGACTTAAAGATTTAATCCAAGAATTGGAAAAAGTAGAACTCAACAAAACTTCTCAAAGTTCTGACTGGGGAAATTCGGAGTATCTTTCAGACGAGCAACTCAGCTACGCTGCTAACGATGTCCGCTATTTGCTGAGCGCTAAACAAAAGTTGAGTGCTATGTTGCAGCGAGAAGAACGCTGGGAAATTGCCCAGCAATGTTTTCAGTGTTTGCCAGTTTTTGTGAGTTTGGATTTATTGCAGTACAACAATGTTTTCGAGCACAGTTGAAACTCGTGCAGTTAGAAACCTCTCGATCGAACTAGGCAATTGAAATCAATTCCGCTAGCATCGTCCGGGGTAAAATCCAGTCAACAATCAACCGCAGACTGTGCAACCGGAATTGAGCTAATTAATCTGCGTTAATCTGTGTCTATCAGCCCTCATCTGCGGTTCAAAAAAGAGAATGTATTAACCGCCCGGACAAAGGATTGACGCCCATTCACGCAGAGGAAGAGAAGAAATATCTGAATAATTCCGATGCTAACAGATTGGATACTAAATCCCTACTGCACAAACTTTCGTCTGCGCAGACTAATCAATAAAGGAGAAATATAGGAAGAAACAGGGTTTGAGCTAAGCGAGTCCGATCGCGAAAACAGTCATCTATGACTAATTAACGCTGGTGGGAATGGTGTTCGTGCATCAAAGCTTCTATTTGGCCGTCAAGATTTCTAATCACCTGTTCCAAAGCGGGCAATCCCTCTAAAGGCAAAGGAGAAAGCCGAGTTCGATAGCGTATTAGATTAACTTTTCGCTGCAATTCTTCGGCCAGCCGCAGCGCGTCCCGACTCAAATTAGACAACTGCTGCTGCTGGTAAAACCTCAAAGCTGCCCCGCGCAAAACTTGCAGCGTGGCTTCTTCCTTACCCCCCACCGCCATTACCCGCAAGCGCAACAGCAAATGAGTTTCTTGATATATGCGTTCAACTTCTACTTGTTGGGGCTGTTCCACCGGGCAAATAGGCATATCTGTCAGCCGCTTTAACTCGTTGATGACCTCTTGGAACAGGACGGGTTCGATACCTTCGATCATCGATTTTAAAACCCCGTCTTGACTCCAAAGAATTCGCCCTTGGGATTGGTGCCGCTCAAAAAACAGGCGGCCGATACCCTCTAGTAGCACTCTACCGAGCAATTCTTGCAGCAGTTGGGGCGCGGGCAAAGTTGCCAAAACTTGGACAGGGCTTGATAAGTGCAAGGCCTCGACATCCAAAACCGACAGATCTGCAGGCGTCGGGAAAACCTCAGCCCCGGCAGGTTTCATTGCTGCGGGGACTGGTTTAAACTGCTCGCGAGCGGGAATCGAGGGTTCGGGCCCAGACAGGATCGTTTCTGCTTTGGGGCCTGAAGTTACTGGTGCGGGATTTTTGGGTGTTGGGGCTGCTGCGGTTTCAGTCTGGCTGGGCGCTCCTCGCTGGCTCCCGTGGAGCAAGTAAGCTGAGAGCATCGAGCGCTGAGTTTCCGATGCAATTGGCTCAGTTGTGACTGAGCAATTCATGTAAGCTAAAATCCGCTGCACGTAGTCCAAGGCGGAGTCGTCTTGGGCATCGACTACGCCCAATTTAAATAGATTACCTTCTAGAGATAGAGGCAAAACTTGATAGTAAAGGCAAGCTTCAAAGGGGACAACTGTGTCGATTAGTTGAAATATTCGATCGGAGTCCATTGTAGCTGCGGATTCTGTTGAAGATGTATGTATCATTAGCTGCTCTGTAGTCGGAAGCGCGATCGAGCGCCACGCACCAACCTGATGCCAAAAAGTTCAATGCTGCAACTTCCCTGACGGAGGAATTGCTCTAACAACCGGAAGCTTTTATTAAATAAAAATCCTTAGTCCCAGTATTTTCTCCGTTCTGTATTGCAGCCTCAAATTTTACCAAAAGATTGACTACTAGATGATGACTGGCGCACTCTTGACCAACTATCATCGATCGCGCGAGATTGATTCCCGTAGCTGGCAACGACAGATTTATGTCTTCAATGCGCAAGTATTACAGATGCACCATGATTTACGGGCAACCGCTTAATTTAGGATTGGTTAAAAAATCCTCAAAAGTCGATCGCGCTGATAGTATCTTATCCTACGCAGCAGCGATCGTCATTAATTCCCTTGCCGTTAACCTTCGACGGACGACACGGAATTGCGGAGGGATTGAGCTGCTAAATAGAGTTTGCTCCACTCGCCGATGACTTGATTGGTTTTCAGCTTTAATTCAGATGCGATCGCCTCTACACTTTTCCCTGCTTTGAGCGATTCTACCAACCGCCGCTGCACCGGCGTGAGGTTTTGTAAATATTGCTGCCACTGACCGGGAGTCAAGCCCAAACTGTGTTCTTGGAGCGAAGTTTCCAGCCAGTTGGCGACTAATTCCGGTGCTTGTTTGACCGCAAAAACGCGAATCGCGTGGTAACTGACTTTTTCTCGCAAGCGGTAAATTTGCTTGATCGGAACCTTCAACTCCTCGGCAATTGCCTCTTGGGAACGACCTTGCAGATAAAGCTGCAGCCACCGGGAAGCCAGCGGATCGACTTGTGCGGCCAAGTAATTCTCAAATTCTTGTTGGACAATCTGCCGCTGAGTTTGCTGCTCTTCCCAAGCTTGATTTTCTCGGTACTCGGACACGGCCTGTTCGTCTAACAGGCTGAGCGGTTCGTCGGTATCGTCGGGTAGAACCTGTTCCGATACCAGCCGCACCCAGTCTCCAGCAGGCACTTGCGTCAACCCGCCCCGCTGGGCACGCCGCAGGTAGTTGACAAAACGGTACACCAGCAGCGGCTGGTTGCGGATCGGCCGCAAGCAGTATTCTTCTGTGCTCGCTAGCAGCAAAGCATTTCGCAGGCGTTTGTCTGAGGTGCATTCGGCAATCCAGGCGACTTGCTGCTGCAGGTAGCGATCGGAATTAAGCATTTCCTGAATCACTTCTTGCAGTACCTCCACCGCACTCCGCTGTCTGTCGCGACTCAGGGAAACCCACGCTTGGATTTTTTGCCGGAGCACAACCAAGCCGCCGAGCCGCCCGATCAAGTTGCGGTAAGCTTTTTCTGGCGGTACTCCCAGATACCGAGAAATCAAAATTCGATATAAAAAGTCGATCGCGCCGGAGGCGACGGTTAGTTGAGCCGGATCAAGAGTGTCAAATCTTTCTGGCCTGTCTCCCAACAGCCAGCGGACAACACTCTCGCGAGTGCTAGAACTCTCCTCCGGGCAATCTTGTTCGAGTCGTGACTTCCAATCTTGTGCCAGTCTTTCCGCCAAGGTCATGAGCTGTTGAGCTATTTGTCTTTCACCCCCGATTTTACGTGGTATGCTGATCATTTGAGTCTTTTTTGGATCTAATAGGACTTGCGCGTCGGTAAAATAATTCTGTCATTGGGTTATCGCCAGCGGTAACTTTTGTAATGATTAAACGGGCAGATTAATTGCCTATTGACAAAAACACCTAACACTGTTATATGGCTAACTTTTTATTAGAAATCGGTACAGAAGAATTGCCCGCATCTTTTGTCTCAGGCAGCGCCCAGCAGTGGCAGCGGCTCGTACCTGCAAGTCTGGCAGAAGAATCCTTGACAAATGACTCAATTAATGTATACGCTACTCCGAGGCGTTTGGCCGTTCTCGTGAAAGGACTGCCAGTTAAGCAATTAGACAGAGAAGAAGAGGTAAAAGGGCCGCCCGCGAGTTCGGCTTTTAAAGATGGCAAACCGACGAAAGCAGCCGAAGGTTTTGCGAAAAAGCAGGGCGTAGAAATTGATGCTTTGGAAGTTCGCGCTACCGATAAAGGCGATTTTGTGTTTGTGCTCAAAAAGATTCCGGGGCGGATGAGTGCGGATATTTTGGCAGAACTTGTGCCGCAGTGGATTAACAAGTTAGAAGGCAAAAGATTTATGCGGTGGGCCGACGGAGATTTGAAGTTTCCGCGCCCGATTCGATCGATGGTGGCACTGTTAGATGATACTGTACTGCCAATTACATTGGTGAGCGGTTCGGATACGGTCAAGAGCGATCGAATTTCCCAAGGACACCGGGTGTTATACACCCCACCTACACCCCAGAAGGGGGGGACAGGGGGGGTTTCGATTCCCCAAGCCGAGGATTATGTCGAGTGTCTGCGGGCTGCTTGCGTGGAGGTCGATCGAACCCAGCGCAAAAATCTAATTAAAGCACAAGTAGAAGCCGCAGCGACAAAACAAGGCGGTTACGCCGCCATTACCGAAGATTTGTTAGAAGAAGTCACCGACTTAGTAGAATGGCCGAACGCAGTTGTCGGCAAATTTGACGAGGAATTTTTGATATTGCCACCGGAAGTAATCACCACAATTATTGTCACAAACCTGCGGTATTTTCCAATTCTCAAAAGCCCGGATTTTCCCGAACTGCTGCCCTACTTTATTACAATTTCCAACGGCGATCCGGCTAAAGCGGCGATTATTGCCGCAGGTAACGAGCGAGTAGTGCGGGCGAGATTGGCAGACGGTCAGTTTTTCTACAAAGCCGACTTGGTAAAGCCTCTAGAGGATTATTTGCCTAAGTTGGAAACAGTTACTTTCCAGGAAGATTTGGGGACTGTGCGCGCCAAGGTCGATCGCCTGTGCAAGATTGCCAGCCTCATCACCAACCAACTGCAAATCACAGGCGAAGAACAAGCTTACATAGCAAGAGCAGCCTTACTTTGCAAAGCCGACCTCGTAACCCAAATGGTTTACGAACTTCCCGAAATGCAAGGAATCATGGGGCAGAAATACGCCTTGGCAAGTGGCGAACCGGAAGCAGTAGCCACAGCGATTTTTGAACATTATTTGCCCAAAGGTGCAGGCGACAATTTACCCCAAACTCTGACAGGTCAAATTGTCGCAATAGCCGATAAATTAGATACTTTAGTCAGCATCTTCAGTTTGGGAATGTTGCCTACTGGTTCATCCGATCCCTTCGCTTTGCGCCGCGCAGCCAATGCAATAACTAACATTATTTGGGCGGCTCAGTTGCCAGTCAACTTGCACCAGTTGCTCGCCGAAATTGTTGCCGAATTTACCGCAGCGCGTCCTGAAACACCGGCGGAGTTGCTGGATCAGTTATACGAGTTTTTCTTGCAAAGAATTAGGACTTTGTTGCAAGAAGAAAAGAATGTAGATTACGATTTGGTAAATGCAGTTTTGGGAGAAAACGACCCAGAATATACTGAACGAGCATTGAGAGATTTATTGGACGCACTGGAAAGAGCGCTTTTCCTGCAAGAAATCCGCAATAACAAGACTTTGGATCTGATTTACGAAACAGTCAACCGTTCAACTCGTTTGGCGGCTCAAGGAGATTTGGATAAAGTAGAATTGGAACCGAAAACGGCTGTGAAACCTGAGTTATTTCAAAAGTCGTCCGAACAAGCTTTCTACGATGCAGTCGTGCAATTAGTGCCGCAAACTCTGCTATCCAAACAAACTCGGAATTACCAGCAGTTGGTAGATAGTTTGACTGAGATTGCTCCGACTGTCAGCAACTTTTTCGACGGCCCAGAAAGCGTTTTGGTGATGGACCCTGACCCGGAAATTAAACAAAATCGGTTGAATTTACTGGGTTTGCTGCGGAATCACGCGCGGGTGTTGGCTGACTTTGGGGCGATCGTCAATCGATTTTAGATTTTGGATTTTAGATTTTAGATTGAAGAATTTAACTGCTTCCCTGGTATAGCTTGGAAGCCGATTTCACTCTTGCTCTGCCTCGCTCTTGAAAATGGAGGCAGAACCTCCGAATCTGCGTTACCAGGTAGAGCCTGGAAACGAGCCGAAACAGTCATAATTTAAGCAAAATGGCCAATAGTTAACAACCAATTCAAGGTTAAGATATAAACTTATAAAACCAGGGAAGTTTGCTCCATCACACACACAACTTATGCCGATCGCTCATATCATTGGACTAGGAAAATCAGGAATTGCCGCCGCCAGACTGCTAAAACGCGAAGGATGGGAAGTAACGCTGAGCGATCGCTCATCTTCCCCAAGCTTGCTCGAACAGCAACAGGAACTCACTAGGGAAGGAATTAAAGTTGAGTTAGGTCAATCTTTTGAACCAGTCGAATCTATAGAATTAATAGTAGTAAGTCCGGGCGTTCCCTGGGACATTCCAGCATTAGTGCGCGCCAGAGAGTTAGGCATTGAAACAATCGGAGAAATGGCTCTCGCGTGGCGTTACCTCAAATCTCCTTGGGTGGGAATTACCGGCACTAACGGCAAAACTACTACTACTGCTTTAATTGCTGCTATTTTTGCCGAGGCAGGGCTTTACGCTCCCGCTTGCGGCAATATTGGTTATGCTGCGTGCGAATTAGCTTTAGCCGAAAAACAGCCGGATTGGGTAATCGCAGAAATCAGCAGCTATCAGATAGAATCTTCGCCGTTGGTAGCGCCGCGCATCGGAGTTTTGACGACTTTGACGCCGGATCACCTCAGCCGCCACAAAACTTTGGAAAATTACTACAGCATTAAAGCGCATTTGCTGAAAAAGTCTGAATTGCAAGTAATCAACGGCGACGATCCTTGTTTGCGGCAGCAAGGAGTTGACATTTGGCCGGATGCGTGTTGGACGAGTGTCAAAGGTGAAAAAGAACTGTTGGGCGATCGCACTTTTGGAGCGTACATCGAAAACGGTTGGGTAATAGCTCAAAGCGAGAAAATTCTGCCTGCTGATTCTTTGCGGATGGTGGGAGAACACAATTTGCAGAATTTGTTAATGGCGGTAGCGGCGGCTAATTTGGCGGGGATAGATAAAAGTGCGATCGCCCGGGCGATCGCTAAATTCCCCGGAGTTTCGCACCGCCTCGAACACATCTGCACTTGGGAAGGCATAGATTTCATCAACGACAGCAAAGCTACTAATTATGACGCCGCCCAAGTCGGGTTGGCTTCTGTGAGTGCACCGGCGATTTTAATTGCGGGCGGCGACGCCAAAGAAGGGGACGATCGCGCGTGGATTGATACAATCAAGGCGAAAGCTGCTGCGGTGTTGCTAATTGGGGATGCGGCAGGTATTTTTGCCGATCGGCTCGAACAAGCAAATTACAACGCTTGGGAAATAGTCGAAACAATGGAACGAGCCATCCCGCGAGCAGCAGAATTAGGCAAACAAAATCATGCTAAAGTAGTGCTGCTTTCCCCAGCCTGTGCTAGCTTCGATCAATACCAAAACTTCGAGCAACGGGGCGATCATTTCCGCCAATTATGCCTCGAATCCCTAGTTTAGATATGTCATTGTTCGCTGTGTAAAAATTAAGATTGTTCTACACAGCGAACACTAACAAAATTAAATCTGCGTTCATCTGCGTCTATCGGCTTACATCTGCGGTCAAAAATTAAAACCTCTGATTTTGCCCAATCTACTTTAACTAACAGTCTTCCAAACAGTCTTAATTCTATCCTGTTGTTCCCATTCTAGAGCCTGAAAAACTATCATTATTTCCTCATGAGTATAATCAATAATGATTGCCGCCAAATGAGCAGCGGTTTCCGCTTCCAGCATGGCTGTTTTTAACTTTGCCATTGCCTCTTTATCCATTAGCACTAAACTTTGAATATTGACCTCACTTTCCTTTTAATTTTCTCTGCAAATGCCTTTTAATTGGCTCTGAAAATCAGCAATCTGAGCAGCACTTATTGTATCAGAATGCGACGACGATATTTTAAATTCTTGCCTACAAAGCTGAGAGCGCAATTTTTCATCAATCTCCAGAATCCGGTCTTCGGAAGCGACATTTTTTTGCAACAAAGTTGCGATTTCCCTTTCCAGTTGGCGATTGCCTTGCTCAAAGAAATCTTGAGAGTTAGAACGAAACAAGCCGCTATTGACTTGCTGAATTTGGCTGGGTGTCAGCGATTGAGCCGAGACAGCAGCCGGAAATCCCAAAGATGCTGCTAGCCACCAGCTAGAAATTATCTGTTTGAGGATGCTGTTCATCACTGTCGGGAGGATTTTGTACCTCAGTTGGTTTCTCGTTTTCTGACTCTCTTGCTAATTCATCTTCTCGTTCAAGTTTTTCTTGCCACTCGACAAGCTGCTGAAAAAGTTTCGGGTTAATTTCAAATACGGGTTTGTTGGTTTCTGACATATTGACTCCTAACATTTATTAAATTTAACTGCTTCCCGGACTCTTCCTGAGAACCGCTGTGCAGAGACTCTGCCTCGCTTTTTCAGCAGGAAAATTGGAGGCTGAGTCTCCGGATATGCGTTACCAGGCAGAGCCCGGGAACGAGTAGAAAAACAATTATGCCGATCGCCAGCTACGATCGAACCTTCAGCAGCGACATAATTATGCCAGTTAAGGAACCACCAAGCAAAGTTAAAGTAGCTAAGGTACTAATGCCAAATCCTGCCGCTCTTTTTTCGGCAGCTTGATAGTAACCCCAAGCAAACAAAATGCGTCCAACTATCCAGACTGCGCCGATACCGGCGCCCCAAATTGGGCTGATAAATTGCGAGAACAGCCACAGCGAGGGCAAAAATAGAATCATTTGCTCTAAGGTATTTTGCTGAACTCGCACCACTCGCTCAAAGTCTGGGTTTCCTGTCATCTGCGGGGGAGAAACTTTGTATTTGAATCTAGCTCTGCCGACGTTGATGGTAACAACGAAGTAGAGAATTAATGCTGAAACAGTAATTAGACTAGGCCAAAGTGTCGCGTTTGCTTCTGCGAGCATGATTCGGTATTATTGGGGTGGAGTATATATCTTGATTATAAATCAATTATTGCCGATCGCGTTATTCATCGCCATCCCGTCATTCAAGGCAGGGGATTTTATGCAACTGCTGGGTATTAGTGGCGCGGCAATTGCTTTCGGATTCTGGGACATCCTCGAAAACTGGCTGGCTGGGATTTTGATTCTTTTGCTCGCACCTGCATGCGGATAGCAGCCCCCGACTATTGTCGTGAGTAGCCCAAATTTTAGACTCTTATTCAACCTCCCAGATTCATCTGTGGAGTAAATTGAAAATATCGACTCTAAAATATCGAGTCTAAAATCTAAAATCTAGAATCTAAAATCTAAAATCTAAAATCTAAAATCTAGAATCTAAAATCTAAAATCTAAAATCTAAAATCTAGAATCTAGAATCTAAAATCTAAAATCTAAAATCTAGAATCTAAAATCTAAAATCTAAAATCTAGAATCTAAAATCTAAAATCTAAAATCGTATGACGGATACAAGCCCCTGACTTAAGGAGATTATTTTGCTCAACAATATTCGAGACCGTCTTAAATATTTCACGAGGAGCAGGATTGCTCAAGAGCATTTAAAGCAAATACGAGTTGACTTGTTGGCAGAATCAACCCTAGATATTGACTATATTGTCTTAATTCTCGGTTCCTGTATAATCGCCACCTTTGGACTGCTTGCCAACAGTGCAGCCGTAATTATCGGTGCTATGATTATTGCGCCTCTGATGTTGCCAATCCGAGGGCTAGCATTTGGAGCGGTAGAAGGTAACGTTCTCCTCTTCCGCAAAGGTTTAATTGCATTAGCAGTCGGGACGGTGCTAGCAATTTTTCTAGCTTGTTTTTTGGGCGCTTTGGTACAAATTCCCGACTTTGGGAGCGAAGTTCTAGCTCGTTCTAAACCTACATTACTAGACTTGGGAATTGCGATCGCCGCTGGGGGAATCAGCGGCTATGCGAAAGTTCAGCCCAAAGTTTCTGCTACTCTGGCGGGAACTGCGATCGCCGTGGCTCTCATGCCGCCAATTTGTGTTATTGGTTTAGGCTTATCTCAAGCTAATTGGTCGCTCAGCCTGGGAGCAAGCCTGCTGTATCTTACTAATTTGCTGGGGATTACTCTCTCCTGTATGCTAACCTCTTTAATGGCCGGCTATACGCCCCTGCATCGCGCCGGTAAAGCCCTATTGTGGGCGCTAGCATTGACGACTGTACTTGTGATTCCTTTGGGGGTGAGTTTTGCGGAATTGATCGAGCAAGCGCAACTAGAAGCCAGTCTGAAGCGGGCGTTGCTTAACCGAACTATCACTTTTCAACGAGTGGAACTGATTAAAACTGATACTAACTGGTTGACAAAACCGCCGGAGGTTCGTCTGATTGTTCGCAGCAGCGAAGCTTTGACGCCCAAACAAGTCCAGCTTTTAGAAGCATTTGTCGAAAAAGAAATGGGTCAACCTTTTACCCTAATTTTTCAAGTCAGTCAAGTTGAAGAAGTGCGGCGATCGACGCTGAATAAGTCCCGATCTAAACCGAATCCTTAACTATTTTATTCCTAATTATATGACCCCAGAAACTCTAATTAACGAAGCGACTATTGAGGGAAATCTGAAGAAATTTCTTTTAGTGCTATTAGTTTCCTTAAGTGTGGCGATTCTGCCGCAACTGTGGGGCTGGTTGCGCCAAATTCCCTACACGCTGCTTTTAGTAATTGTCGGGTTGGGTTTGGCTTTTATAGATGTGCGCTTGGTGTCGCTCTCGCCCGAACTGATTCTGTTGATTTTTCTGCCGCCTCTTTTGTTTGAAGCTGCTTGGAATCTGGAATGGTCTAAACTCAAGCGGGATTTAGTGCCGATCGCTCTTTATGCGGTTTTGGGTGTTGTTATTTCCGTTGCTGGCGTGGCTTTTGCTCTCAACCAAATAGCTGGAGTTTCTTTAGGAATCGCCCTGTTGGTAGGAGCTAGTATATCTGCTACAGATCCTGTTTCAGTTATTGCATTGTTCCGGGAACTGGGAGTTGAAAAACGCCTGGCTTTGCTGGTGGAGGGAGAGAGTTTATTTAATGATGGCATTGCTGTTGTTGCCTTTAGTTTTTTGGTGGGATTCTCTTTAGGGACGGATGAAGTTGGCATCCCATTTCTGGTGGGGCGTTTCTTAGCTTTTGTGGGAATTGGGATTACTGTCGGGAGTGCGATCGGTTTTGGTATCTCCTATCTCACCCAGCGGTTTGATTTACCTTTGGTGGAGCAATCGTTAACCTTAGTTTCAGCCTACGGCACTTATATAATTGTTGAGGAATTGGGTGGTTCTGGGGTGATTGGTGTGGTGGTGATGGGCTTGATATTTGGAAATTTCGGCTCTCGTATCGGTATGCAACCCAGTACCAGACTGGCGGTAACACAATTTTGGGATTTTGTGGCGTTTTTTGTAAATTCGATCATGTTCCTGCTGATTGGCGATCGAATTAGTTTTGCTGGTTTGGGAGCGAATTTAGGAATCATTGGCATAACTGTGGCGGCGATGTTTGTGACGCGAGCGATCGCTATTTTTGGTTTAGGATGGTTGAGCAATTGGTTGGCAAAATCTGAAATTTCATTAGCCGATAGAACAGTGATTTGGTGGGGAGGATTGCGGGGTTCTGTATCGATTGCTTTAGCTTTGAGCGTGCCGGATGTTTTTCCAGAACGGGAAAAAATTATTGCGATCGTGTTTGGCGTAGTTTTATTTACGCTGCTAGTACAAGGTTTAACCACCAAGGCGCTGCTGGAAAAATTGGGGTTGTTGAGCAACCAGGAGTTGCGCCAGCAGTATCTGGAGGCGATCGCCCAACGTGTTGCTCTCAATCGGGTTCTCAAGCATCTATCTGAAGTATCGGGCGATCGTAGAATCGAGCCTGAGTTTTCCAATCATCTCGCGAGTCAGCTTCAAGAAAAATTAAACTTGCTGCAAACAGAAATCAATCAAATGTACGATCGCTCTCCTGAACTGCGGCAGATGACTATTGACAAACTCGAAGGGGATTTGGAGGCAATAGAGGCTGATACTTATGCTGAATTTGTGCGATCGGGTCAATTGAATGAGCTCCCTACTTCCGTGTTGCAGGATTTTTTTAAAGCTGGGAAGGACTAAAGTCCTTACTACAAAACTGTTTGATACGATCGCACAAGTCAATGCAGCAATTCCTCTAGTTTTTGCTGGTTCCACAAATACTGATAAAGCCCTGTTTGACCTACCAATTCTGCATGAGTTCCGCTCTGAACTATTTCTCCGTTATCCATCACAAAAATGCGATCGGCACTGGCCGCAGCCGACATTTGATGCGAGATAAAGATGACCGTTTTGCGATCGGTTCCCGTTGCCAAGTTTTGCAAAATATCGGTAGCAGTTTGATTGTCAACGCTGGAAAGAGCATCATCCAAAATGAGGACGGGGGCATCAACTAACAAAGCGCGAGCAAGTGCCGTCCGCTGGCGCTGTCCGCCGGATAAAGTAATGCCGCGCTCGCCGACAACTGTTTTGTACTGTTGCGGAAAGTTGAGGATTTCGGCGTGAATTTGCGCTTGTTTTGCCGCAGCTTCAATCTCGGGCTGTTCGGCTAAAGGATTCCCGTAACGGATGTTATTTTTGATGGTAGTGCCGAACAGAAAACTTTCTTGGGGAACGTAGGCGATCGCCCCGCGCAATTGCGTTAGTTTCACCTCAGTAATATCCTGTCCGTCTACAAATAACTGACCCGGATCGATATCTAGCAAGCGTGGCAGCGCATTAGCTAAAGTTGATTTTCCCGAGCCGATCGCCCCGACAATTGCGATAGTTTCGCCCGGTTTTATGGTAAAATTAACATCTTTAAGTGCGGGTGTCTTAGCACCCGGATAAGTAAAATTTAGATGGCGAGCCGCAATTTCGCCTTTGACTGGAGTTGGCAGTTCAACTGCACCGGCAGCATCTTTAATTTGCGGTTCCACAGTCAGAATTGATTCGATGCGATCGACACTCACTTCTCCCCGCTGGTAAGCAGTAATTGTGAAACCCAACAGCGCCGTCGGAAACACCAAACGCTCGACATAAATCAGCAACGCCACAAAATCGCCAATGCTAATTTCACCCTGAGCAATTGCCCCGCCACCGGCTGAAAGCAGCACCAACAAACTGATGCTTGCCAAACCGCCCAGCAGTGGAAAAATAAAGTTTCTTGTTTTTGCTAAGAGCAAGTTTGCTGATAGCAACTTTTCGTTGGAATTGCGAAAAGCTCGGCGTTCGTTTTCTTCTTGAGCGTAGATTTTAATTACGGAAATCCCGCTCATATCTTCCTGAATTAAATCGCTCATCGCTGACAGTTCCTCTTGCACGGCTAACTGTTGGATGCGAAGTTTGTCGCTAAATAACTGCACCAAAACTAGCATTAAAGGATAAACTGCGATCGCCAACAGCGTCAGCTTTAGATTAATCCCCAGCATCACAGGCAAAGTCAAAGCATAGGCAAATGCCGTATTCGCCAAACTCAACACTGCAAACCCCACCAAGCGGCGAATATTGTCCAAGTCGGAAGTAGCGCGGTTAATTAAATCTCCTACCGTATTGGCAGCAAAATAAGACGGTTCTAAAGTTAATAAATGATTAAATATTTGCTGTTTGAGGTCAAATTCGACTTGGCGTCCCACGCCAAACAGCAAAATCCGCGACGCCATCCGAATCACCCACATGATTGAGGCGAGTACCAGAATCAGCAGCACGTAGTTGAAAACTTGGTCAAATTTAATCGCAACTTGCAGAGTGTCAACTGCATTCCGAATCAGCAGGGGAATGTAAACGCCCACAGCATTGACAACTAATAGCGAAAAAACGCCCCAGAAGGTTGGTTTCCAGTGCGGGCGCATATAAGAGCCGAGTTTTTGCAGTCGAGAATAACGAGCCATGTGTTAGTAGGTAATTTGAGATTGATTGAGGAAAGGAAGAAGGTTCGGCAACGCGCAGTGAATCGGGATTTAACGGATGGATGCTGAAGGAAGAAGGAGTCTTCCCCAAGGTTTTTAGCAATTAAGAACGTCCTAATAGTCTTGGCGGTTGCTATAAAAGGTAGAAGGTCGAAAAAAAAATAATAGAAGTTCTATCGAAAGGTAGATGACGGAAAACACAAGTTAAGAAAATTTTAATAAAATTTCTGCTTTGGGATAACGCGCCATCAAAATTAGGTTTTGGCCTCAACCAAAACCTGATTATATCGATATGTAACAAACCACATTATATCTGTGGCGACACGAGATATGTGGGGACACGGCATTGCCCTGTCCTCAGCCACCCGGAACGATCGCCCACATCTCCAATCCGCCCCCGCAACCCCCCGCACCGTTGGGGCGCGCTACAATCAAAAATCGATCGGTTTAGCACTCAGACTCAGAGAGTGCTAAATTTGCTAATGTAAGCGACAGGAGACAAACATGACCAAAATAGTTGCATTTAGCGACAAATCTCGGCGGGCACTAGAACGCGGCGTCAATCAACTCGCCGATGCAGTCCGCATCACCTTGGGCCCGAAAGGCCGGAACGTCCTATTGGAAAAGAAATACGGCACTCCCCAAATCGTTAACGACGGTATCACCGTTGCTAGGGAGATCGAACTCGAAGACCCCCTGGAAAATGCCGGCGCTCGCTTAATTCAAGAAGTAGCCTCCAAAACTAAAGATATCGCAGGCGACGGCACAACAACCGCAACGGTCATAGCTCAATCCCTGATTCGCGAAGGTTTGAAGAATGTCGCCGCTGGCGCGAATCCAGTTGCGCTGCGCCGGGGTATTGAAAAAACGATCGCCCACTTGGTGCTGGAAATCGAGAAATTGGCGAAACCCGTCGAAGGAAGCGCCATTGCTCAGGTCGCCACTGTCTCCGCCGGTAACGACGAAGAAGTTGGCGCCATGATTTCCCAAGCGATGGAAAAAGTCACGAAAGACGGCGTAATTACTGTAGAAGAGTCGAAATCTCTGACAACAGAATTGGAAGTCGTTGAAGGGATGCAGTACGATCGCGGATATCTTTCTCCGTATTTCGTCACCAACACCGATCGCATGGAAGTTGATTACGAAAACGCTCGCATCCTGATTACCGACAAAAAAATTAGCTCTATTCAAGAACTAATTCCAGTTCTCGAAAAAATCGCCCGCACCGGTCAACCGTTCCTAATTATCGCCGAAGATATTGAAGGCGAAGCTTTGGCAACTCTGGTAGTCAACAAAGCCCGCGGCGTGTTGAATATTGCAGCTACCAAAGCTCCTGGTTTTGGCGATCGGCGCAAAGCTATGCTTCAAGATATCGCCGTGCTCACCGGCGGTCAACTGATTTCCGAAGAAGTCGGACTCAGCATCGATACGGCAACTCTAGAAATGCTCGGTACCGCCCGCAAAATTACGATCGACAAAGAAAACACGATCATTGTTGCTGGCGACGAACACAAAGCAGACGTGCAAAAACGGATCGAACAAATCCGCAAGCAGCTAGAAGCGACGGATTCCGAGTACGACAAGGAAAAATTGACCGAACGCATCGCCAAACTCGCCGGCGGCATCGCTGTAATTAAAGTCGGCGCAGCTACCGAAACCGAGCTCAAAGACCGTAAACTGCGTATTGAAGACGCTCTGAACGCTACTAAAGCTGCTGTGGAAGAAGGTATCGTTGCCGGAGGCGGCACGACGCTAATTCACTTGATTACAAAAATAGATGCGATCGCCAAAACTTTAGACACCGAAGAACAAGTAGGCGCTGACTTGGTGAAGAAAGCTTTGGAAGCACCTTTGCGTCAAATCGCTGATAATGCCGGCGTTGAAGGTTCGATCGTCATCGAACGAGTGCGGGCGAGCGAGTTCAACATTGGCTACAACGCTCTCACCGACGTGTACGAGGATATGATTGGCGCCGGGATTATTGACCCGGCTAAGGTGGTGCGATCGGCTTTGCAGAATGCCGGTTCCATTGCTGGTATGGTGCTGACCACTGAAGCTGTGATTGTCGAAAAACCCGAGAAGAAAAAACCCGGCGGCGACATGGGCGACATGGGCGGCATGGGCGGCATGGGCGGCATGGGCGGCATGGGCGGCATGGGCGGCATGGGCGGCATGGGCATGATGTAGTCTTCCGTCACGAGTCAGCAGTTTTCACCTAAAAACTGCCGGCTGACTGCTGGCTGTTGAGGCAAAAAACCAGTCTGTAGCTTCTGTAGGGTGCGCAGTGCGCACCTTACCCTATCGATCGACTAAAATTTTTCCCAGAAACCGGGTTTCTAAGCGTCTCTTCCCCTCTCCCCATCTCGCTTTTGCCTTGTCTATCCGCTACGTCTCGTTCAAAAAAAGAGCATCTGCTCTCTCTAATTAAGTTATATTCCAAAAAATACTATGTCCTTAAAATTTTTGTATTATAGGGAATTGCACCGAAACTTGTACCAAAAATTGCACCGGGAACCGCCGCAGTAAAGTGTGCAAAAATATTTGAGTGAGTTAAACTAACTTTAGGAAAATTTTAGAGCTTAACTTGCAAGCGATCGAAAAATACCCATGCAGGAAGTTATCAACTCGTTACAGTCTTTTTTCTCTAACTCGGTTGATGCTTTCCTAGAGTGCGATCGACAGCAAAAGTACCTATCGCTCAATCCTGTCGCTGCTGCTTGGATGGGATTGGAACCTGCTGAAATAGTCAACAAAACTCATCAAGAATTATTAAAATTATATCCCAATAATGCTCCTCTCAAAAAGATAATCTCGCAGATCGATCCCTGCCTGCAACAAGTATTTATCACAGGGAAAAAAAGGCTGGCAATTCACGAGGTGACGGCGGCAGACGGCGGGATAAAAATTTACGAAACGGCTTACACGCCAGCGGTAGATGCCTCTAGCAACCAGATGCGGGTTTTCGGCGTTGGTAGAGATATCACCAGGCACTACCGCTGGCAGCAGCAGAAAACTCAAGAGTTGCGAAGATCCAACCATTTACTGTGGTTGAATGCAGCTAACAGTCCCCTGGCAATGGTGGGCTGGGATGAAGATTTTCGCATCGTTCAGTGGTCGAAACGCGCTGAAGAAATCTTGGGCTGGACATCCGATGATATGATGGGCAAGCAGTTCGGCGATTTAGATTTGGTTTGCGAAGAAGATAGAGAGGCTGTAAGCGCGATCGAACTCGAACTAGCCACAGGCAGAGGCAATACTTCAATTAACCGCAACTATACTAAAAGCGGACAGGTAATTTGGTGTCGCTGGTTCAACTCAATTATTCGCAGCGGCGACACTTTTACCGTGCTGTCTTTGGTGGAAGACATCACGGATCGCAAACGGTTGGAAGCGGAAAAAGCCCAAGCTTCTCGCCTCACAGCAATGGTAGCCGATGTCGGTATTGCCCTCACCAAACACCCTCAAGATATCCTGCTTCCCTGCTGCGAGGCAATGGTGCAAAATCTCGATGTCGCCTCTGCTGAAATTTGGATTTTTAACTCTCAACAGAATGTTTGGGAATTGCAAGCCGTCTCGGGAATCTACAGCCGCACAGCCGATCGGGCTAGCTTTATTGAACGTAAAGTTAACTCGATCGCCAAACAGCAAAAAGCGCAATTCGACTGCGGATTTGAACTGAATAATTTTGAACTCCTACAGGAAGAATCCCAAGCAACAGCGGCACACAGTTCCGAATTAGCCACGATCGACAGCCGTCAAAAGCCGGCAAATTGCCCAATCCCCAAGCAAATTTTCACCTTCGCCGGCTACCCTTTAATTGTCGAAGAACGGCTGGTGGGAGTTATGGTAATTATCAGCAGCCAGCCGCTGACACCACCCTTTCAAGAAACTTTAGCATCGGTTGCCGATGTCATCGCTTTAGGCATCGAACGCAAGCGTGCAGAAGCCGAATTAAAATCAGCTAGAGGGTTCCTCAATTCCGTAGTAGAAAATCTGCCGGTGGGTGTTTTTGCTAAAGATGCTTCCTCCCTGAAATTTGTGCTGTGGAATAAAGCGGGAGAAACGATCGCAGGTGTTACCTCTCAAGAGGCGATCGGCAAAAATGACTACGATATTTACCCCAAAGAACAAGCTGATGTTTTCACCGCTCAAGACAGGGAAATACTGACCGGCAATCGCAACCAATCTACTGTTAAAGACATAGCCGAAGAGCCGATTCAAACTCGCCACAAAGGTATGAGAATACTGCACACCCGCAAAGTGCCCATTCTCGACGCCGCAGGCCGTCCCCAGTACGTTTTAGGTATTACTGAAGATATCACCGAACGCAGGCAGGTGGACGAAAGCGTGCGCCTCTACGACCAAATTGTCGAGAATATGCAAATTGGTTTGTACGTCTACCATTTAGAAAATATAGACGATGACAGCACTCTCAGGGCGATCGCCTCTAATCCCGCTGCTACCCTGTTTACCGGATTAGAAATGGCCGACGTTTTGGGCATGACAATCGACGAGATTTTTCCCCACCTGCGATCGAAAAACATTCCCCAGGCATTTGTTTCGGTAATTCGCAGTCAGAAAGCCGTAGAAATTGAAGATATTGACTGCGATGAAAGTGGCAGAATAACTCGCGCTTTTTCTATTAAAGCTTTTCCATTACCCAACAACTGCGTCGGCGTTGCTTTTGAAAACATTACTGCTCGCAAGTGCCTGGAACTAGAACTCCAGGTAGCTTTAGAAAAAACCGAACGTTCCGAACAACTGCTGCGCACAGTTATAGACAAAACCAGCGACTGGATTTTTGCCAAAGACCAAAATTTTTGCTATATTTTGGTCAACAGGAGTTTCGCTCAATCGATCGGCAAAACAGTAGCAGAAATAATTGGCAAATCCGATTTAGAATTAGGGTTTTCAGTAGAGCTAGTGTTTGGAAATTCTGCCAAAAATATCCGAGGCTTCCGCACAGACGACTCTGCTGTACTGGCAGGCGAAATTATCCACAATCCCTGCGATCCGGCCACTGTTGCAGACGGTTCAGTACATATTTTTGATACCCAAAAACTTCCCCTGCGCGACCCTGAAGGCAATGTATTTGCAGTGCTAGCTTTCGCTCGCGATATTACAGAACGTTATGAATCGGAAGCAGCTTTGCGCCGTAGCGAAACCAGATTTAGGTCTTTGGTAGCAAATATTCCGGGAGTGGTTTATCGCTGGCAATGCGATTTTTCGACAAGTTTTATTAGCAATGCGGTTTACTTGCTAACGGGCTACCCGGCTGGGGATTTTATTTCGCCTTTGAACAGGGGAGGTAGGACTTTTGCTAGCATTATTTACCCGGAAGATTTGGTAAAAGTAGAAGCCACTATTCGGCAAGCAATAGAAAACAAACAGTCTTATAACTTGGAATACCGCTTGCTAGCAGCAGACGGGACGGTTAAATGGGTGTGGGATAAAGGTTCTCCTGTGTTCGACGCAGATGGGAACGTTTGCTGTTTGGATGGGGTGATTGTTGATATTAGCGATCGCTACTGGGCCCAAGAAGCATTGCGCCAAAAAACTTCCGAGTTGGAAGCTGTTTTTCTGGCATTGCCCGATTTGTATTTCCGAATCGATTCAGACGGCATTATTTTGGATTACTTGTCAGGAAATTCATCGGATTTGCACCTGAGTCCCGAGTATTTTGTGGGCAAACGAATGATCGATATATTGCCGGCAACCGCGGCCAGCCAATTCGAGCGGGCAATACTTGAGGTTTCCGAAAACAGAACTCCTGTTAATCTAGAGTATTCGCTACCTATGGCGACCGGAGAAGAAACTTATGAAGCGAGATTGCTGCCTTTTAACTCGCATCAAGCGATCGCTATCGCCCGCAATATTACCAAGCGCAAACAGGCTGAATCTCAGTTAAAACATAAAAATCACGAGCTAGAGCAAACATTAAAACAATTAGGAAGGACTCAAACTCAACTAATTCAAGCCGAAAAAATGTCTGGTTTGGGACAGCTAGTAGCGGGAATTGCTCACGAAATTAATAATCCTGTCAGTTTTATATACGGTAATATCATTTATGCTAGCGAGTATGCCAAAAACTTGCTGTATTTGTGCAATTTGTATCAAGAACATTACCCAGAACCTGTTTCTTTGATTGCGGATTTGGCTGAACAGATAGAACTCGAATTTATGAAAGAGGATTTTCCGCACCTACTGAATTCAATTCAAACCGGAGCCGAACGAATTCGCCAAATAGTTCTGTCTTTGCGAAACTTTTCCCGCCTGGAAGAATCCGATATAAAGCGTGTTAATATCCACGAAGGAATCGATAGCGCTCTGTTAATTTTGCAACACAGACTTAAAGAAAATGGCAGAAATCGTAATATTGAAATAGTTAAAAAATATGGAAAATTGCCGCCGATACAGTGCTACGCAGGACAGTTAAATCAAGTGTTTATGAATATTTTAAATAATGCTATTGATGCTTTAGCAGATGTCAGGAATAGGAAGCTGGAATTGGCGACTGCTTCGGAAACAGAACGGCAAGATTTTCCAAGTTTACCTTTAAGTTGCAACTCATTGCCTTCGATTCGGATTCGCACGGAGGTTTTGGATAACAATCGGGTTGCGATCGCAATTTCCGATAACGGTTCGGGAATGGCAGAGTCTGTTAAGTCTCGGATATTTGACCCGTTTTTTACTACTAAACCAGTAGGCAAAGGTACAGGTTTGGGACTGTCTATCTCCTATCAGATTGTGGTAGAAAGACACGGGGGTACCCTGCAGTGCATTTCCGCGCCGGGAGAGGGAAGTGAATTCGCGATCGAGATTCCTATTCGGCAGAGGTAATTGGTAATTAGTAATTGGTAATTGGTAATTGGTAGTAGGACGAGAAAAATGATAATCTAATTCAAGGTTCTAAAAGTCAAGTCAGGAATATGAGCATGGTATACAAAAGCATACATACTTCTAGTGCATTTGCAAAACCAATTAAAGACGATGATGATGATTCCTACGTTGACTATTTTTATGACGATCCGGGGGCTCCGCCGGGAACTCTCGACTTAGAACCCGATGCGCCGCCTCCGGAGATTGTATTAATTGACTACTGCGAGACAGCAGCTACTCGCGCCCACTTGGCAAATCCTCAAGAAGCTGCTGCGTATTTAGATACAGCATCTGTTTCTTGGGTTGACGTGTTGGGATTGGGAAATCAAGAAACTTGGCTTCAAATGGGTCAAGTGTTTGATTTGCATCTTGTGGCTCAAGAGGATGTGGTTAATGTACCCCAGCGCCCTAAAGTTGTACATTACGAAAATCATATTTTAATAATTGCCTGGATGGTGATGGTTAAGCCGAATTCAGATAATTTTCACAAAGAACAAGTTAGTTTGCTTTTGGGTAAACATTACCTGTTAACTGTTCAGGAAGAACCGGACTATGATTGTTTCGATCCAGTGCGCGATCGCATTCGTAAAGGACAAGGAATTATTCGCAAACACGGAGCAGATTATCTGGCTTACACTCTGTTAGATTCCATTATAGATGGATTCTTCCCAGTATTAGAAATGTACGGAGAGCGCATTGAAGAACTAGAGGATGAAGTGGTGGTTAACCCTACCCGCCGAACCCTGGAAAAAATTTATAAAATTCGGCGAGAATTGCTGACGCTGCGCCGCGCCATTTGGCCGCAGCGGGATGCAATTAATGTTTTGATTCGAGATAGCAGTGATTTGATTAGTCCTGAGGTGCGAATTTACCTGCGCGACTGTTACGATCATACGGTGCAGGTGATGGATATGGTGGAAACCTATCGAGAGTTGTCTTCGGGTTTAATGGATGTTTATCTGTCATCGGTTGGCAATAAAATGAATGAAATTATGAAACTGCTGACAGTAATTTCTAGTATCTTTATTCCTCTAACTTTTGTGGCGGGAGTATACGGGATGAATTTCAATACAGAGAAATCGCCTTGGAATATGCCGGAACTGAATTGGTATTTTGGCTATCCGCTTTGTTGGGCGATCATGGTAGCGATCGCCTCGGCTTTAGTTTACTTCTTCTGGCGGCGCGGTTGGTTTGAAAATTTTTCTACTTTGAAAGATGAGTCACTAAAGTAACCGAATTTAAGACTTGAGATTGGAGATTTGAGATAGGGGAGTGAATAATTCAAAATCCTGTTAGGGACAAAGGTTTCCTGTTTCCTGCCCGTAGTTGAAGCCGTGTCATAGATCCAAAAATTTTAAGTTTCCAGATTCATCCGTGATATCAATTCCGGCTGCGCTGGAATGATATAGAGGACACGGCGCCGTACCGTGTCCTGATTTCGGGTAATATTAATTCCGATGCTACCGGATTTGATATGAGCGGATTTAACGAGATTTGCATTGAAATTTAATAGTTGGGCGGGCTTTCCCACCCCCCGTACAAGAGTTTGAATAAACACAAATGTCAAAATTAAGTGGACGACAACTTAAAATCGTAAATCTAAAATCCCAAATTGATTGACGAACGATCGCTTACAATAAATCTGGGGAAAAAGTAGGCGCAGGCGGTTGCGGATTAGCGAAAGCTTGTCTGAGGAAAGTCCGGGCTCCCGAAAAACCAAACTTGCTGGGTAACGCCCAGTGCGAGCGATCGTGAGGATAGTGCCACAGAAAGATACCGCCCCCCGATTTGAGATTTGAGATTTGAGATTGCATCAAAAATCGAGCATCGAAAATCGCAAAATTTTAGGGGGTAAGGGTGCAAAGGTGCGGTAAGAGCGCACCAGCAGCATCGAGAGGTGCTGGCTCGGTAAACCCCAGTTGGGAGCAAGGTCGGAGGGACTATGGTTGGTTTTTTACCAGTTCCGTTTTTTGGTACCGCTTGAGGCGTCTGGTAACAGGCGTCCCAGATAGATAACTGCCCTCGAAAACTGCTTGCAGTTGAGAGAACAGAACCCGGCTTATGTCCGACTTTTTCCCCCCTCAATTTAATTAAAATAGGACTTACGCAAGGAATCATTTTTTAAACTATCTGTAGTTGTAAGATGCGGTGTGCATCGCCCTACAGGTAGAGTCGGTCTGTCCGGGACTGTAAAATTCCCGCTTGGGAATAAGGCCGACAAATCTTTTCGACCTGCCTTATTTTAGGTAAGGTTCGCCACAAGCACCAGGAGAAATATTGAGTTTTTCAATAAATTTTTTTGTTAAAATATGAATTTGAGATCGATTTCAAAAAAGAATGCAACTTTTGACAAGCTTCCAACCCGGAGATTCACGAGTTATTCCCAAATCTAAAATCTAAAATCTAAAATCTAAAATCTAAAATTGTATGATTTATCCGGGTCGCCAAAAGCAACTTGAAACATTTATTCAAAAATTGGGACTGCCAAAGAATGCTGGGATAAAATGGCATCTCCTCGATTTAGCTTTGACTCATGCGAGCGCGTCAGCTAAGGCAAATTACGAGCAACTAGAGTTTGTCGGCGATGCAGTCGTGCGGCTGACGGCTTCGGAATTGTTGTTTGAGATTTATCCCGACTGTACAGTGGGGGAATTTGCTGCTATTCGATCGATCTTGGTGAGCGATCGCATTCTTGCTAAAATCGCTGAAAGTTACGGGTTCGATCGCTATTTAATTGTTTCCAGCAGCGCCGCCTCGGACAAAACAGGCGCTGAACCCCGACTGGCCGATGCTTTGGAAGCGGTACTGGCTGCGCTTTATTTGAGTACCCAGAGCTTAGAATTAATTCGCCCTTGGCTAGATTCTCACTTTCAACGCCTAGCCGCAGAAATCCGCAGCGATCCGGCCCGCCAAAACTACAAAGCTGCTCTCCAAGAATTGACTCAAGGGAAATACAAAACTTTGCCCAAATATAGCGTGCAAGAAACCGGGACAGTGCAGGGCGGGGAAGATCGTTTTACAGCAGAAGTTCTCATTCAGGGAAAGTTGGTAGCAGAGGGAAAAGGTCGATCGATCAAAGCGGCGGAACAAGCAGCGGCTCAGGCAGCTTTCAATAAATTAGTTGGTAGTCAGTTGACAGTTGACAGTTGACAGTTGACAGGTATTATCAGTTATTGGTTATTGGTTAGCGGCTAAGCTGTTGTGCATCTAATTTGAAAGTCAATTTTTCTACAATTATTGTGGAACGGGCACGAAAGTCCGGATCTGGATTCAATTTAAATGCGTAGCAGCTTACCCACAAGCAATAACCAATAACTACTGCCAACACTCAACAGTGATTTTTTTGAATTAAAACATAGATAATAATAACAAAATATGCTATAATTACTGTGCGATTTTTGAAATTATAATCAATGAAAATCGGAATAGCTGTATTGGGTGCAGGCCGCTGGGGAGTTAACCTAATTCGCAACTTTCTCCAACATCCCAACAGCCAAGTTTTAGCGGTCGTAGACCCGAATCGAGATTCATTGGCGGCCGTCCAAAAACAGTTTAATCTCGATGCCTCGGTGATTCTAGCTACCGATTGGTCTCAAGTGCAAGCATTGCCGGGACTGGAAGCTGTGGCGATCGCCACTCCTGCTTCCACACACTACACCCTCGCAGCAGCAGCGCTGGAACAAGGCTACCACGTCTTAGCAGAAAAACCCCTCGCCCTCAACCTGACTGAAGCAATAGAACTCTGTCAATTAGCCGAAAAAAAGCAGCGGCAACTCTTCGTTGACCACACTTATCTGTTTCATCCAGCAGTCGATCGAGGCCAAACAATTATTCAACAGCATCAACTCGGAAAATTGCGCTACGGTTACGCCCAGCGCACGCATTTTGAACCCGTGCGCCATGACGTTGATGCCCTTTGGGACTTGGCCGTTCACGATATCGCTATTTTCAATACTTGGCTGGAACAAACTCCAATTCAAGTAAGCGCGATCGGCACTGTATTTCCGAAGGAATCAGGAAGAGGGAAGAAGGAATCAGGAATAAATAAAGAAGCAACAACAGAAATAGAAAATCAATTTGCTCCTTCACTGCTGACGGTTAATCCAGCAGAAGGACTAGCAGATTTAGTTTGGGTAACGCTCACCTATCCCGACGGATTTCAAGCATTTATTCACCTGTGCTGGCTCAATCCAGACAAACAAAGGCGCTTAACAGTTGTTGGCAGTTTGGGAACCTTGATTTTTGACGAAATGTCGCCAGAAACTCCCCTGATTTTGCAGCGCGGCAATCACAATGACCGGGGCGAAGAGCATAACTCTTTTGAAAGTGCGTTAGCGAACCCCGCCCCTACGGGGGCTGCACCAACGAAGAGGGTCGCACCGCAGAAAACTACTAGCCTCAAAGGTCGCGAAGTGTTGAGTTTAGAAGAAGTAGAACCGCTGCGTCAAGTGTGCGATCGCTTCCTCAACTGCGTGCAAACAAATACGCCCTGCCCTACCTCTTCCGGCTCCGCCTCCGTCGAATTAATCCGCATTCTCAGCGCTTTGAGCAAATCCCTCGAACTCGGCGGACAGCCCCTAATACCATTTTAGATTTTAGATTTTAGATTGGGAAAATCACTCCTCAACTTTTTTCCTTTACTAAGTCCTCGCTCTGAAAATAAAAACTTGACTGCTGATTGACAGGCAAAGAAATCATCACCGTAGTACCTTGATTAACACCCGCGCTGTGCAGGGTAATGCTTCCGATCATAGATTCCATTATCCTTCGGGAGATAGCCAAGCCCAAACCGTTACCGCCAAACCTGCGAGTTGTAGAACCATCAGCCATCACAAAAGGTTGAAACAATTTCTGCTGCTGCTCGGGATCGATACCAATTCCCGTATCTTTAATTGTCACCACCACCCAATCGTTTTGACCGCTGGGGCCGTTCGTAATTTCCGCACTGCCGTTAAAGCTAGCAGAATTATTCCTCGATTCTATCCGCACAGATATCTTAATACTGCCCGACTCTGTAAACTTAACGGCATTGCTCAAAACGTTTAAAAACACCTGTTTGAGCTTCTCCGGATCGGCATGAACAATAATCGGATCGTGAGGTTCGGGCAAACTTAACTTCAAACCTTTTTCTTGAATTTGAGCTGCCTGCAAATCAATCGCGTCTTCCAGTACCTGGGTAATATCAACTACTTCTAATATCATGGAGAACGTGCCTGCTTCTATCTTAGCAATGTCCAAAATATCATTAATAATATTGAGCAATTGCATTGACGAGTCGTGGGCACGCTGCAAGAACTCCATCTCTTCATCTCGGTCATCGCAGTAGCCGTCCCGAACAATTTGAATAAAACCAATAATCCCGTTGAGCGGCGTTCTCAATTCATGAGAAATATTGCCCAAAAATTCATTTTTTAACTGATTGGCCACTTGCGCTTCCTTGGTTGCGACTTCCAATTCTTCAGCCCAGGATCTGAGGCGCTGCACCATGCTATTGAGTGCTTCTGATAGTTGATTGAATTCCCGAATTTGGAAATTTTGGGGCACTGCCTGCGGCGCTTCTGTATCTACTTTCAGCGCGTAATCTCTCAGTTTTTCCAAAGGACGCGCCAAGTCGCGAGAAAGATATAAAGTTGCGATGATACTAGCAGCAACCAAACCTACAATTAAATTAAATAAAACTTGCTGAATTTCTTCCAAACCTGACAGAGCGTAATCTAAACGAGAGACAGCTAAAATAATCCACTTGCTGTTCTCCTGTTTAGTTGAAGGACTCGGGATAGCAGCGTATCCTGCTAGCAACTCTATACCATTTCTTTCAAAGGAAAATAGGTGGAGAAAAGCTTGTCCGCCGGCGATCGCCCTTCTGACAATACTTTTTAGTCGAGCGGCATCTGCCTCTTGGTCAATATTGCGGCCCACGCGATTGATATTCGGGTGCGCCAAAATCGTCCCATCTTGGTCGATCGCCACCGTATAGCCGGCTAGAGAGCCCTTGGGAGCGCTGGTTTGCACTGGCAGGGCTGACTGCAAACTTAAAGCATAACTCAACTGCCTGCTGTTGCCCCGACGAATGTAAACTGGAGCGCTCAACACCAAACTCACTTGGCTGTCGCGGCTTTCTTTACCCGCCTCGGGAAAATCTTCAGCACCCAAAGCCAGCTTTTTGTCGTTTGCTTTCCCCTCTGGCTGCACAGGCCACGACAGACTGATGTAAACGCTCTTGTCGTCCAGCAGCGTTTGCTGTTGCTGCACTTGCGGCCAAAATTTGGCAGGCAGCGACTGAATGGGCTGCTGCCCGCAAGTGCTTGCTATCACTTGATTTGTTTTTAAATTAGTCAATTGCAAGCAATCAACCTGCGCTGGCAACCGCTGCCCTAATTGCGCGATAAACTTTTGATAATCCTTCGGCTCTACAGACTGCAACATCGAGTTTTCCGAAGCGCCGATCAGATTTGACTTCAGCGATTTCGCCCACTGTTCAATAGTTTCTGCTTTTCTGACGGCACTTTCTGTCAAGTTTTGACGAGCAGTTTCCAGAAGCGTCGAGCGTGCCTTGCGATAGGTAACATACTCCCCCACCAGTAGAACAGGTACGCTGAGCAACAAAATCCGCGACAGTAAAATACGGCGAAAGGAGGATTGACCTAACTTAACCATAGGACGTATCTAAATTAAGGTGCAACACCCAACAGCGACCATAGTGCGATAAACCAGACCGACTAGCGAATCTGTCCCGGCTGCTCTGCTGAGAGGACAACACAGCTTCAGAACAACAGTTAAACACAATTATAGAAGCCACTGTAATAATCTCGATTCTAAGTGTCTTGAATTAAAGATGGCTAGCAATTTGTTGGGCAAATATCTGTGATTTAGGTCACAATTTTATCTCAATTGTCGGCTCAACTTGCACCCGATCGCCCTGGCGCAACATCTGTCAGGCTGCAAAAAAGCCTCGGGTTTACAGACGGTAGTTGGTTGAAGGTAAAATCGCAGGGATGCACGCTTGGGCCCGAAGGTAAGAGGCAAAAAGTTCTGTATCCGGCTAGTGTCAGGAGATCGTCCTTGGTCGATCGGACTTTTTCTTTCCGAATGCCTTCGAGAGATGGGCCCGAGATGGGCGATTCGAGATTTTGCACTCTGTGAAAGATTTCTTTTGACCTCCGATTGAGTCGGTGACAATAATTCACCTGTCAAACAAAAAGAATCAGACGATCGAGTCGCCGATCGACTCTCACCACCGTAATATGGCGAACATTGGCCCAAACAGTGTACCCATGCTACGTAAATTTGCGGTCTCGGCAATAATCTCCAGAGCTTAATCGACGAAAAAAAACTCTAGCAATTATAGATATTATTACACAAAAAACCGTCCCAGATATCATCGCGCTGATTGGATATCTCCCCTTTTAGAAATGCTAGCGACAATTCAAGAGGCAAGCCAGAGAAAACTCCGAGTTTTGAACCTCGGCTGCGGCAATGGCAGCCGAGGTCACTTCATCGCAGAGCACGGCGGCGAAGTTGTCGGCGCTGACACTTCTGCACCCAGAATTGCCATTTCCCGTCAAAAATTCCCCGCGCGTCAGCCGATCCAAGGCGATATTTACTTACTTCCGGATACCGATATGCTACACTCATTTGATATTGTCCCAGTCAGTGAAGTAATCGAACATTTACTTTTTCCTAAATAACTGGTAAAAGCTGCCCCGAAAGCACTCCTGTCTGGAGGTAAGCTAATTATTTTCCCGGATCGCAGCTCGTGAAAAAAACTGGCGTTAGCTGTTGGCAACCCTCTATTTTGTATCATTTTAAAAATCAACACTTGAGTGTTTTTGATGTTTGAATTATATTGATATCTGAAGGATATACTAACATAAAATTTAAATTTACCGATCGGTGTTTCTATATTGCAAAATCAATGTTATCCTCTAGTAAGTTCTTTGAAGAACTGAAAAAATATCAGGGCTGGTTGTCTATTCAGCAAACTAAGTTTGTTGAACAGACTACCAGCCCTCATAAAAAATAAAAAAGAAGTTTCACGGAAAAAAAGTAAAATGACTGTTGGCGTTTGGATACTAGGCGATCAACTTTGGCAGAAACAAGCTGCTCTTAACCTCAGCCTTGACGATCGATCTTCCCTACCGGTAATCTTAATTGAATCTCGGCAGCACGTTCAACAGCGCCCCTACCACCGACAAAAATTAGTATTAATTTGGTCGGCAATGCGGCACTTTGCAGAAGAATTGCGGCGCGGCGGCTGTCAAGTCACTTACACAACATCTGGCGATTTTGAAACACCTCTCCAAGCTTGGGTTCAAGCTCAGAATATTACCGAATTACGGGTGATGGTGCCGAACGATCGACCTTTTTTACAGGTTGTTGAAAACTTGCAACTTCCCTGCAAGATAACGCTGATTCCCAACAATCAATTCCTCTGGACAGAAAGCGAGTTCCAAGATTGGGCTTCAAGTCGCAAACGTTTGTTAATGGAAGACTTCTATCGAGCCAGCCGCCAGCGTTTCCAAGTTTTAATGGATGGCGGCAATAAACCTGTCGGAGGCAAGTGGAATTTTGATAAAGAAAATCGCCAGCCGCCAAAAGGCAAACTGAATACACCAAAACCTCTTTGGTTTGAACCGGACACCGTAACTCAAGAAGTTATCGCACAAGTTAAATCTCTATCTTTCCCAACTTACGGAAATATTGAACCTTTTCGCTGGGCGGTTACGCGAGAGCAAGCACTGCAAGTATTAGATAATTTCATAGAACAGCGTCTACCCGCTTTCGGCCCTTATCAAGACGCGATGGTCGCGGGAGAGGAAACAATGTGGCATTCCCTAATTTCTCCCTATCTCAATATTGGCTTGCTGCATCCTTTAGAAGTTATTCAAGCTGCCGAAACAGCCTACCTAGAAAAAAACTTAAATTTAAACGGCGTCGAAGGTTTTATCCGCCAAATTCTCGGCTGGCGAGAATACATTCGCGGTGTGTATTTTTACGTGGATGCTGATTATTTTCAGAAGAATTGGTTCAACCACACTCAGCCGCTGCCGGATTTTTTTTGGGACGCCAGCAAAACTGATATGAACTGTTTGCGCCAAGTTTTAACTCAAGTCGAAGGTAGCGGTTACGCGCACCACATCCAGCGATTGATGATTTTGAGCAATTTTGGTCTAATTGCGGGAATCTCGCCCCAGGAGTTAGAAAAGTGGTTCCACAGCGCGTTTGTTGATGCCTACGACTGGGTAATGCAGACTAATGTGCTGGGCATGGGTTTGTTTGCTGACGGCGGTGTGTTGGCGTCGAAACCCTACGCTGCTTCTGCCAATTACATCAATAAAATGAGCGATTATTGTCAGGGGTGCAAGTTCGATCGCACTGTGCGATCGGGCGAAAATGCCTGTCCGTTCAATTTCTTCTACTGGGACTTCCTCGCGCGCCACCGGGACAAACTTGGATCGATCGGTCGCATGAGCTTTATCTTAGCCAACCTCGACAAAATGCCGCCCCAAGAACTCGAAACCATCCGCCAAAAAGCCGCAGAGTGGCACTTTTGAAGGAAGAAACCACAGGGCACAGCGCACAGGGAGGAAGGCCTTCGCCTTCGGGAATCAAACACCGATTGCCGATTACCCATTACTCCCCTTTGCAATTCTTATTTTTTCCCTGACTTTTACCTAAACATTCCACAGCGTTTCCACAGGCAAGTCTGAGGTTTTCCA
Source organism: Microcoleus sp. F4-D5 (assembly GCF_036704885.1). Lineage (NCBI taxonomy): Bacteria > Bacillati > Cyanobacteriota > Cyanophyceae > Oscillatoriales > Microcoleaceae > Microcoleus > Microcoleus sp. F4-D5. Next base: position 137,203 of record NZ_JAUBSX010000005.1, read on the forward strand.
CAGATTTGAGGAAGTTTTCCACAGAAATTAACGGTACGGTCGGATCTTGCTGCAGAATTGGGGATTTCGTTAACCTGCTGCCAAATCCTTCATAAAAACTCCAAAATATAAAGTTATGTAACAAATAATGAGTCGAAAAGCCCATTATTGCGTAAATCTTTTTTTTACATAAAGGACTTTGTAATATTTCGCAACATTGACAAACCCACCCCCTGATAGCGCACAATGATGCGACCGACATAAAAAAAGCGCTCTGATTTCGGCTGTGCCTGCACCTGTATCCGGCCGAAAGGGGGGTTCTGTTTTCAATTTATTAGCGAGACTAAAAAAAATGATGAACCCAACAGTCAGTATTTTTGCCGAAATTCCCGAAACGCTGCACGATTCCCTCAAAACTTACCTCGAAACCCATCCCGAATGGGATCTAGACCGAGTATTTTGCGCGGCCCTGTCGCTGTTTTTGTTGCAGAATGCCGACAGCGGTACGCCGGAAGCGTCGCGCAGCTACCGCCAAGCTGCTAGAGTTTATCTCGAAACTCTGTTTCAATCTCCTCAAGACCTGCACAGCAACAATGTAACTCCGTCGTCTTAAAGGAGACGGTGAGGGACGACGCGGGGAGACGGAGAGAGGTAAGTCTGCAACCTTCGAGAAGAATAGTTGAAAAATGCGGGAGGGCCTACCAATTCCCGACTCCCCATTCCCAATTCCCGATTCCGAATTCGGTAATCTGAAAGCGGTTTTGCAGTACGTCCAGCAAAGAACGCAAGCCGTGCAAAGCCATGTAACATAAAGATTGCGATATTTTTCTATGTAATATGGAACTTTTAGATACCTTAGTTGTGGGTGCAGGTATTAGCGGTTTGAGTTTGGCGCACGCACTTGAGGCGGAAGCAACGAGTGCACCGCCGCTGAAGATTTTAGTCGCTGAGAGTCAGGGACGTGTGGGCGGGAACATCACAACTGTGATAGCGGGGGGGTTTCTCTGGGAGGAGGGCCCGAACAGTTTTTCGCCGACGCCAGAATTGATGAAGTTGGCGGTGGATGTGGGATTGAAGCAGGAGTTGATTTTGGCCGATCGCAAATTGCCTCGTTTTGTGTATTGGCAGGGGAAGCTGCAACCGGTGCCGATGACTCCACCGGCGATGATTCAGTCTCAGTTGCTGAGTTTTCCGGGGAAACTGCGGGCGCTGTTCGGGGCTTTGGGTTTTGTCCCGCCGGCAATGGGCGCTGGACTTTCGCAGCAGGGTAACGAGGAAACTGTTTCTCAATTTTTCCGCCGTCATCTGGGGACGGAAGTGATGCAGCGGTTGGTCGAACCTTTTGTTTCTGGGGTTTATGCCGGAGATCCGCAACAACTTAGCGCGGCTGCGGCTTTTGGGCGGGTAACGAAGATGGCCGATCTCGGTGGCGGGCTAGTGGCGGGGGCGCTGCTTTCTGCTAGGAAAAGACCGAAGAAAATGCCCGCAGACCCGAATGTTCCTAAAACTAAGCCGGGGGAGTTGGGTTCGTTTAAACAGGGGTTGAAGGCGTTGCCAGAGGCGATCGCCGCTCAATTGGGCGATCGAGTGAAACTCAACTGGCAATTGACTCGCCTCCAGCGCACAGAACGCGAAACTTATATTGCTGAATTTTCCACGTCCGACGGGCCCCAACAAGTTGAGGCGCGCACCGTGGTTTTGACAACGCCGGCTTACGTTACAGCCGATTTGTTGCAACCTCTGGAACCGCAAGTTAGCAGCGCTTTACAAGCTTTTACTTATCCTACGGTTGCCTCCGTTGTATTAGCATACCCGCAGTCGGATGTCAAGGGTAAATTAGTGGGTTTTGGAAATTTAATTCCGAGGGGGCAGGGAATTCGGACTCTCGGGACGATTTGGACATCGAGTTTATTTCCCGATCGCGCGCCTGCTGGGTGGCAAACTCTCACCAGTTACATCGGTGGGGCAACAGACTCGGAAATTGGCAATCTCGACTCAGAACAAATCGTTCGGGAGGTACACCGAGATATGTCTCGGATTTTGCTGAAACCAGATGTGCCACAGCCAAAAGTTTTAACGGTGAAGCTGTGGAAGCGGGCAATTCCTCAGTACAATCTGGGCCATTTCGATCGCCTGCAACAAATCGATCGGGGCTTAAAATCCTTGCCTGGGGTGTATTTGTGCAGCAACTACTTTGGCGGCGTGGCTTTGGGAGATTGCGTGCGCAGGGGTTTTGAGCGTGCGCTAGAAGTGCGGGAGTATTTGCAGAACCAGTCATCAAATACTCGATCGATCTGAATTATTGCGTGGGGAGGGCGGGTTGACAAATATCGACTAGGTGAATCAGAGATATTGGTGAACCCGCGCCTACAGCCTTCTGCCTTCATATCCGCTGCCGAATACCGAATGTTACTAGGTTGTGGGTTCAAACTTGTAACCCACCCCTCGGACGGTTTGAATCATCGAAATTTGATTGGCATCTGGTTCAATTTTGCGGCGAATTTGACCGATATGGACATCCACCACGCGATCGGCTCCTACATACTCGTAGTCCCACACTTCATGCAGCAATTCCGATCGCCTCCACACGCGACCGGGTTTGCTGGCCAAACAGTACAGCAGGTCGAATTCTAAAGCAGTCAAAGCAACTATCTGACTGCCGAGAATCACCTCGCGGCGAACCGGATCTATTAGTAGCTGTCCAAACGTAAGACTTTGTTGTTCGGCGGGAGTAACAATACGCTTGCGCTTTAAAATTGCTGCAACGCGAGCTCCAATCTCTACAAGACTAAAAGGTTTAGTAATGTAATCGTCAGCACCTTCGGCAAACCCTTTCATTTTGTCAGCTTCATCTGTTCGGCTGGTCAGCATCAACACAAACACGCCCGTGCGTCTTTGCATTTCTTGACACAGTTTGTAGCCAGTAGTATCGGGTAAATTTACATCTAGAACTACTAAGTCAGGATTGAGTTGCTCAAATAATTCCAGACCAGTCTGACCGTCCTCGCCAGACTCAACTTGATAACCTTGCTGGCTCAAAAAACGCTGAATTAAATTTCGGATTGCCGGGTCGTCATCAACCACAAGGATTTTTACAGGGGCCATGACCACAACTTTGCTTGAAGAATTAGGCAAGAATATTCAGCCATAATAATAGAAAACTGGATAGAAATCTCGAAAAAATTGAGCTTTTAATAGTTATAGCCATATTTATAACCTACGCAAGATTTCAGGCAATAAATCTCCAGGAACTTTGGATAAGGCTAAATTTTGGCCGGGCAGCCCACATTCACTATAGAAAGCTCTAATCGTTTTGACAATATAGCTCAATGCTGTTTGCCGGGAATCAGCAGCTTGGGAGTTTGCCGGGGCTTGCAGGTTGAGTTTATCCCCATATGTTAACCCTTTGTCCTTGAGATGTTGTCCCCATTCGACGCACACTTGCAACTGGTGGTGCAGTGCTGCTTCTAGATGGCTTGTCTGTGTGGCTTTGTTGACGGAGAAATCGGCGTCTGTGGCTAGTTGATAGTGCGCTAACCCGAGATTGTTGCGGGCGGCCAAGGTGTCAAAGGTGAGTTGGGTGCGATCGAGTTCTCCGGCGATATCCAGGGCGGTTTCGTAGGCGGTAATCGCCTGCTGCAATGATTCCGTCCGCGCGTCTTTCTGCTGGAACTGGTTCGCCAAATGCCAATAAGCGGTACCGAGATTGTTGTAGGTAGCGGCGGCGGCGGCGGGTACTAATTCTCGGGTGCGGTATTTCAATGCTTCGCGGTAAGCCTCAATCGCCGTGACTAGCAGGGGTTCTGAGGGTTCGTGCTGGGCGAGGTTCCAGCAGGCCGTACCGAGGTTGTTTTGCACTCCGGCATAGTTGAGGGGTTCTCGTTCGGGACTGTAGCAGGAGAGGGCTTGGGCGTAAGCTGCGATCGCGCTTTTGAGATATGCGATCGGCTCACCATCTTGGGCTAAATTCCAGTATGCTGTCGCCAAATTATTCTGAGCTGCAGCGTACTGCTGGGGTTCCACGGCGGGGTCTAGATCCAGCAGCGCTTGTTGGTAAGCTGCAACTGCTTGCTGCAAGTTCTCCGTCTTGTCTCGATAGCGGGCTAAATCCGCCGAGGCGATTCCCAAATTTTTGTTTAATCTAACGCGGGTTTGGGGTGCTGTCTCGGCATTTGTTCGCCTCAAACCTTCAAGGTAGAGGGCGATGCTGCGTTCAAGGCAGGATACCGGATCTGAGGCGTTAAGCTGCGTGCGATCCCGCGACAGCATCCAGTAGAGAGTACCGAGATCGTTGAGCAGATCGTCCATGGGCGGTAGGTTGTTGGACTCTTGGGCGTACTTAGTTAAATTTTGTGTCAATTCCGAAATCAGCCGGGCGCATTCGTCGGTTGGTGGTTGATTTTGCTCCGAGTTGGCGTCAAGTTCGAGGTACGCGATAGCTTGTTCGATCGCGCGAATGGCGATTGTCAGGTTCTGCAGGGAATGGTCTCCGCCCAGAATGCGATCGCGGTAGTAATTTCCCAAACTGTGATAAGCCAAAGCCAATGCTTCGGAACAACACTGATGTTCTTGCAGCAGTTCGATGTATTGCAGGGTTTGCAGCGGCAGAAAGTTGTCCTCGGATGCGCCATTATTTTCTGCTTCCAATGCCTCGGAGGAGGCCGCTGCTAGCACCAAATTTGCCAGTTCTACGGACGGGGAATCGGGAATTGCAGATGGAGAATCGGGAATTGCAGATGGAGAATCGGGAATTGCAGATGGGGCATCGGGAATTGCAGATGGAGAATCGGGAATTGCAGATGGGGCATCGGGAATTGCAGATGGAGAATCGGGAATTGGAGATGGAGAATCGGGAATTGCAGATGGAGAATCGGGAATTGCAGATGGAGAATCGGGAATTGGGGATTGTTCAGACAAAGAAGATATTAAAAGTTTGTCGCCGGAGTCTCCCTTGTCCCGCAAGTTTCGGAAGTTTCCGGAGTTCTCCAAGTCCTCAAAGTGCCCGAAGTCTCCCTTAGCTGGAGTTGGTTCGCCTTCAAACTCAAATACTCCGGTTCGCCAGTGCCAAAATTCCGGGGCCGAGTGCTCGATCGAACTCAGCCAGGGCCGCGACACCCACAGCAACACAGTAGACTCGCACATTTGCAGGTGTGCTTCAATGTCCCTCAAATAGCTCAGGAACGACCACTGCACGGCTGCTGAATGCCTGGTCAGGTGTTCTGCCCCGAGAATTTGAAATCCCGGTAAAGGGCTGTAGCTGCCCCTGTTTTGGGGCGGTGGATGTTGGGTCAGCCACGCGGCGATCGAACCCCAAGGATTTGGATCGCTTAAGTCTAGTTCCAAACTGACAAATCGGGGGTAGTCGATCGGGTAGCCTGCGTTCTCTGAGGCTAATTCTGTCTGCAAGCGGGCTGCCAGACAGTCCCGCAACCACAAGTCGTCGCAGGCGGCAATAAAAATTTGACGGCGTAAATTGAGGTCGATCGCCTGTTTCAAGCGTTGGTAGATCAGCTTGTTCGAGCTAGAAACTTTTTGGGAAGGAATAGACATCACGGTCAGCCGATTTTAGATTTTAGATTATAGATTTTGGATTGTAGATTTTAGATTGTAGAGTTCAAATCTCGATCGCTCATAACTCGCAACTCGGCCCGAACGGCCGTCAATCGCATCGGTGATGACCAAAGGATTGTAGATTTTCAATTAGCAAATTTATGTTTGTGACAATCCGTCTGATTAATTGCAACCCAAGTCCCTGAACCCGACGGCAGAGAGGAAAAAACCAAATTTCTGCTTGTCTTATTTAGCTTTCCGGCTCGCTCGGCACGCTTCAGGATTGTCGGAACTACCTGCTTGTATTGAAACACAAAAACCATGTTTCCATTGGTGGGAAAACATGGTTTGCTGAAGGATTATTTAAAATTGCGATTTGAAGCAGCTTTGAGTGTCAGCCCAGTTTTTACACAGAAGCAGCCACAAATACCAAACCGGCGACCAACATGGCTGCTGCAATACCCATGATGATGTAGTTCCGCTGCTGCCGCTTGTTGGGAGGCTCTGCCCCGTACATCTTCGGCTCTTTGGCAAAGTTGTTGAGGCGTCCGTCTTCTTCGGTAGTATAAGGCATGGGCAGCAATCCTCTATATTTTGATTTCCATCACTTTACCAAAAAACGCTATAACAGCGGCGTTAAAAATTGAGGAATTTATTTTGAGGTGATAGTGCCTGTTTGCGGAGAAGAAGCGATCGCGTAATCTTTGATCGGCATTCTTCCTGCTAAATACGCGATCCGCCCCGCTTCTGCTGCCATTCCCATTGCTTTTGCCATTGCCGGGGAATTTTGGGCATTGGCGATCGCCGAATTAATCAACAGTGCATCGGCTCCCATTTCCATTGCTCGGGCTGCTTCGCTGGGCGTTCCGATCCCCGCATCGACTACCACAGGAACATTTACCGTGTCAATAATTATTTGAATGTTGGCAGCATTGTTGATGCCTTGTCCCGAACCGATGGGCGAACCCAAAGGCATGACTGTCGCACAACCGACTTCTTCTAGGCGTTTTGCCAGCAGGGGATCGGCATTGATGTAGGGCAAAACGGCAAAACCTTCTTTGACTAATTGTTCTGCAGCTTCCAAAGTGCCGATCGGATCTGGCAGCAAATATTTAGCATCGGGAATCACTTCTAATTTGACAAAATTATTGTCTTCTTGCCCTAAAAGTTTCGCCATTTCCCTGCCCAAACGAGCTACTCTAATCGCCTCATCCGCAGTTTGACAACCGGCAGTATTTGGCAGCATCCAAATTTTAGTCCAATCGAGAGCCTCTGCCAATCCTTCATGGCCCGGAGCATTTGTTTGCACTCGCCGCACAGCTACAGTCACAATTTCGCACCTGCTAGCGTTGACACTTTGCTGCATTTCTGCAATGCTGCGATATTTTCCCGTCCCCGTCATCAAGCGAGAATGAAAAGTTTTGCCTGCAATTACCAGAGGTTTGTCTAAAGATGGCATTTCTGTATCTACTGGATAGCCAAAAATGCTGTACTCAAGTGCCTCTTCCCACTGTTTTCTGCCACCCATCATCTCTTCAAGCTTCCAACCTTCTTCATTTGTCAGCTCATCGCGCGTAACAGCATATAAAATTTGCCCAATTGTAATTAATTTAGCATCTCGCGGCATATTATTTTTTAAGCCGATTTGTATAGCTTCTTCAAACTCATTAAAAACCTCTTCCATTTTCCCATTCCTCCCTAGTATTTTTTTGAACTTCTTCGCTGTTGAATACTAATACAATCGTCTCAATCTGTTGCATTTTTTCCTAATAAAAAGCTTTTCTGATGCCGTCGTCGATCTTCCAAAACTCGTAATTATCTCGATTTAAATGAACGATCGCGACTGCCGCACCTTGACTTTTTGCCCTGCTGATTCCTTCTTGAGTTCGATATCTGATGTTTTGAGTCTGTTCTGTCAACTCCTTAAATTCGCAAATCTCACCGTCTATCTCAGCGTCTGGCGTTCTCACAGCTTCTGCTGCTTGCTCGCTCAACATTCTAACTCTCTTTCCTATTTTAGCCAAAACTTCAGCAAGAAAGATTTCCGAATTATTAAGATTGTGTTCTTGGTGAATTAGCACAAATCCGCCAGCTATCTCATCAAAATAATATCGCCGATATTCTGGTTCTGCATTTTCGTAGATGGCTCTGCTTGTCTCAATATATTCAGAATTCACCTTTATTATACTCTCAATAGACTCCTATCGGGTAGAGTTAAATGTATGAAAGCAACTGTCGAGCAACTGGCTAAAATTGCAATATTTACCAGCTTAAACCAAACTGAATTAGAGCGATTGCAAGAACATACAGCAATTCGGAGTTACCGACAGGGAGAAGTTGTGATGTATGAGGGCGATCGCATCCCCGAAAAATTATACACCATGATTGAGCGGTTCTTTGCGGGTTGCAAAAACAGCGGCGGCAGGCAAAGAAACAATTCTGGGCACTTTATTTCAGGGAGATATTTTTGCTGCACCTCCTTTACTAGGCAACGGCATTGCCCCCGCAACGGTGACGGCAGAAACTGATGTGCAAGTTCTTACCACAGAACGGGAAGTTTTGCTAGCAGCAATTCGGGAAAATCCTGAGATTGCTTTGCGAATATTGGCGGTTTTTAATCAGCGGTTGCAGCAACTTCACGAGACTGTGGACGGTTTGGTGTCGCAAAGGGCGATCGTGCGGCTGGCCCGATTTATTTATTACTTTGCCGCCCTTGCAAGGTACGAAGATGGCAGATAATAGTATATGTTTAGAAAAACGTTTTCCCTACTATCAAATTGCTCGCAGTATTGAAATTACCTACGAAGAATGCGTGCGGCTGTTTAAGAAACTCAAGCCGTTTGTATCCTAAAGTCGAGGCGGTAAAATTATTGTATTGGATTGGGAAAAATTGGAGGATATCGCCTCTGGAGATGAAATACAGCAATCCTCGCATCATTTGTGAATTTCTTGCGGACTCCCAGCGGGTTCGGGGAGGGTTGGGGTGGGGTAAACAATTTACGACTCTTGCAGGGATTGCCATATCACCTCGCCGGAGTTTTTAGCAAACCGCCTCTCATTTGCCAATTTTGACCTCCTTGAGACGAGAATTTGAGGAACGATCGCAATTGCGTGCGTTTTTTGTGCTCGGAGATAGCTCCGGTTTGCTACAATCTAATCGCACACGCGACTAGAAATGGATTATGACCGAACTATTAGATGAGACACTTTCTATTGAAATGGCTGCTCGCATCAAAAGCAAGCGTAAAAACTGCTTTGACAACGCCTGTAAAGCAGCGTTAGCAACAGAGGGGGCAATCTACGTCCAAGGATTTTTAGCTGTGCCCGGAGCACCGTATAAACCCATCGAGTATAGTTGGATTGAACTCGACGAGCGAATTGTTGACCCAACCTTTCCCCATCTCGGTTTAATCGCTCAAGACATTCATTACTTCCCTGTACAGCGCTTCAGCGTCAAGAAACTCAAAGCAATCCTAGAAGAATCAAAAGAAGATTATCCAGAAGACGACCCACTGCCGATTTATGGAAATCAACCTTATGAATATTACGGCGATTTGATGTTAGGCGGTAGCGATTACCAAAATGCTTACGATTTGGCTGCCGCTAAATGCAGAGAATTGAACCAACCCAAAAAACAGCAATAGAACTAATCACGACTAAGGCAAAAAAATGGTGGGACGCGCTACTTACAGCCGTAAAGTGTGCAGTGCACACCCTACATAGCGAGGTTCAAGTAAGTTCTGAAGCTCCAAACCTCGAACAATCAAAAGCAGCCAATAACGGATCGGATTTCTGATTGCAAATTAAATCAGCCAACAATTTAGCCGTCACCGGAGCCAACAAAATGCCATTGCGGTAATGCCCTGTAGCCAATGTCAAATTCTCCCAAGCACTAGCACCCAAAATCGGCAACTCATCAGGAGTAGCCGGCCGAAACCCCCACCAAAACTCCAGAATCGGATAATTTTGTAATTCTGGATATAACTTAATAGCTCCTGCTAGCAAACTTTGGATTCCTGCAGGCGTATTTCCCGGCGTGAAATCCACATTTTCGCTAGTTGCGCCAATAATAATTCTGCCATCTTGACGCGGCACAATATAAATGCCAGTCCCGAATAAAACGGTTTGCAGGGGCTGGATAACTCCACAATCTTCTGGTACGCATACTGACAGCATTTGCCCCTTTATCGGATAAACAGGAATATCCAATAATTTCTCAGACCAAGGGCCGGAAGCCAAAACATAACGGTCAGCTTGTAATTTTCCTGCGGTTGTTTCAACGCCAAAAACTCGGCTTCCCTGCCGAATAATTTCCCCTGCATTACCTTGAATAATCTCAATCTGCAATTCTTTAGTTGCGGTTTGAAGCGTCCGAAATAAAGCACGGTTGTCAACTTGAGCGTCGTCAGGATACCACCAACCGCCTGTTACTTCTTGACCCAATCCAAACTGGTGCTGGTGAACAGAGTCTCTGTCCAACCATTGATAATTTAGGTTTGATAAAAGTGGCTTTTCTAGAGGATCGTTTTGACACACGGGCGCGAGAATTCCCGATCGCCAATATCCCGTTTTCAATCCGGTAATATCTTCTAGCTGTTCAATCCAGGCGGGATAGAGTGCGCGGCTTTGCAAGCACAAATCCAGCATCGGACTGGGGGGAATTCGTTCGGCTTGGGGGGCAAGCATTCCGGCGGCAGCCCGGGCAGTCGGTTGTTTAGAATCGGCGGTGAGAACAGCGACAGAGGCCCCTCGCAATTTCAGTTCTACTGCTAGCGAAAGGCCAATTATTCCGCCGCCAATAATCAAAATATCTTGAGATGAATTCATTAACTTTTATATGGACTTTCTGGCTTTTTTGACCTCTCGGATTTCTTTATGGTAAGGTGCCCCGCGTGCACCTTACAGTTAGAATTCTTCCACAAGTCTGACAGATTATCTGGCAAGGCGATCGTCCTATCTGCCTTTCTTAACAAAAAATCTAGGCTTGTGGTGTCCAGACAGTTTCAGAGCCCTGGCCCCAGAAACCGTCATATTTTGTCACTTTAATATCGCCTAAAACTTTGGTTTGGCAGGACAAACGGCGGTTGGATGCGGGAGAATGCGGAGGAACCGAAAGTCGGGCTTTTTCACGCCACTGGGACTCGGAAACTTCGCCTTCGACGGTGACAGCGCAGGTGCCGCAAGTGCCGAGACCGTGGCAGTTGATGACTTTGGCGTTGCCGTTGTAGAGATCGATACCGTTTTTGAGCAAAACCTCACGGAGATTGGCTCCGCGATCGCACTCAAATGTTTTTCCTTGCGCTTGTACCTTGACCACAGTAATTTACCCCTGTTAGATTTATGTTAATTTTCATATATATTATCGCATTAATTTCAAATAAATCCATCTAATATAGTAAGTGATATATTACCAAGTTCTCGATCGCAATTTCCCATGACAAATCGGCTCTGGATCTACGATACCACGCTGCGAGACGGTGCTAAGTGCGAGGGACTCTGCTTATCTCTCGAAGATAAACTGCGAATTGCTCGGCAATTAGACAGTTTAGGAATTCCCTTTATTGAAGGAGGCTGGCCGGGGGCAAATCCTAAAGACGTACAATTTTTTTGGCGGCTCAAAGAACAGCCGCTAACTCAAGCCGAAGTTGTCGCTTTTTGTTCGACAAGGCGGCCGGGAACAACGGCAGCAAATGATGAAATGTTGCAGGCTATTTTGTCTGGCGGTACTCGCTGGGTGACACTGTTTGGCAAGTCGTGGGATTTACACGTTATTGAAGGTTTGAAGACGACGCTAGAAGAAAATCTGGCGATGATTCGAGATACAATTGAATATTTGCGGAGTCAGGGAAGGCGCGTTATTTACGATGCCGAACACTGGTTTGACGGCTACAAGCAGAATCGAGATTATGCTATTAAAACTTTAAAAGCGGCGGCGGATGCCGGTGCAGAATGGCTGGTGCTTTGCGATACTAACGGCGGTACTTTGCCTCACGAAGTCAGTCAGGTTGTTCGCGATGTGGCAGAAATAATAGAAAGTTGGGATATTTCTGAACCGGAAATTGACTCCCATAAGCGGGAGAGAAAGTCTAAAATTCAACTGGGAGTTCACACTCACAACGACTCCGGAGTTGCGGTTGCTAATGCTTTGGCTGCTGTACGGGAAGGAGTGACGATGGTACAGGGAACTATTAACGGTTACGGCGAACGCTGCGGCAATGCCGATTTATGTTCTTTGATTCCAAATGTTCAGCTCAAGTTGGGTTATGATTGCATTCAAGACGAGCAATTAGTTAGATTAACTCAAGTAAGTCGATCGGTCAGCGAAATTGTCAATCTTGCTCCCGATGACCGCGCTCCTTTTGTCGGTCTTTCGGCTTTTGCTCACAAGGGGGGAATTCACGTATCGGCGGTTGAGAAAAATCCGCTGACTTACGAACACTTGGAACCTGAAAAAATCGGCAACTGTCGCCGCATTGTGATTTCGGATCAAGCTGGTTTGAGCAATGTTTTGGCGAAGGCTAGGACTTTTGGCATTGAACTCGATCGCAAAAATCCTGCTTGCCGCCAAATTCTGGAAAAATTGAAAGATTTGGAAAGTCAGGGCTATCAATTTGAGGGTGCTGAGGCGTCTTTTGAATTGTTAATGCGGGAAGCCTTGGAACAACGCCCGCCGTGGTTTGAAATTAAGGGATTTCAAGTCCACTGCGATAAGGTTGGCGAAGATTGTATGGCATTGGCAACGGTGAAATTGTCAGTAAACGGTACAAATATTTTGGAAGCTGCGGAAGGAAACGGCCCGGTTTCGGCTTTGGATGCGGCTTTGCGGAAAGCTTTGGTGAACTTTTATCCGGCGATCGCGCATTTTTACTTGACAGATTACAAGGTGCGGATTCTCGACAGCGGTGCGGGAACTTCTGCTAAAACTCGCGTATTGGCTGAGTTTAGTAACGGTCAAGACCGCTGGACGACTGTTGGGGTTTCTGGTAATATTTTGGATGCTTCTTGTCAGGCAGTTGTTGAAGGTTTGGAGTACGGTTTGGTACTAGAAAATCAAGAGGCGATCGCCCTAGTTTGCAGGGTACATTAACGAGGAGAAAATCGCAAAAACCGGGCGGGCAGGATGCCCAACCCCTACTCCCCACAAAAAAACTCACTCTTTGTGGAACAGGCATCTTGCCTGTTCTTGAGCATGGTGCAAAATGTGAGATGAAATAGAGGCAATTTGTGAACAATGCCAAGCTACAGGCGATGACTGGTAAAAATCTGTGGGGGTTGGGGTATGGCGAATAACTTACCAATTCCCCAAGATTATCATGATTTTCTGCGGGAACTTAAGGCACGTATTTTGCAAGCTCAAGTGCGGGCTATGATTGCGGTCAACCCCGAATTAGTGTTGCTTTACTGGCAAATTGGACGGGATGTTTTAAACCGACAACAGCAGCGAGGATGGGGAGCAAAAGTTATAGACAATTTAGCTGCTGACTTGCAAAAAGCTTTTCCTGAGATGAAGGGTTTTTCACCTCGCAATCTCAAATATATCAGAAGTTTTGCGGAAAGTTACCCGGATGAACAATTTGTGCAAGAGGTGCTTGCACAAATTCCTTGGTATCACAATATCGCCTTAATGGAAAAGCTGAAATCGTCAGAGGAACGCCTGTAGTATGCACGACAAACTATCGAGCAAGGATGGAGTCGAAATGTGTTAGTTCATCAGATAGAAAGCGGGCTGTATCGGCGACAAGGGAAAGCTGATACTAACTTCTCTGGCACTCTCCCCAACCCGCAATCTGAACTGGCGCAGCAGTTGTTGAAAGATCCTTGTAATTTTGATTTTATCAGTTTAGGGAAGGAAGCACAAGAGAGAGAATTAGAGAAGGCTTTAATCGATCGCATCCGCGCTTTTTTGCTGGAGTTGGGGATGGGGTTTGCTTTTGTGGGCCGTCAATCGATTGCGCGATTTTAGATTTTAGATTTTAGATTAAAGAATTGAAGCATTGACCCCACGGATAAATTCGGGGGATCCTTTATCGGATACAGGTTTTTTATTTCTGGGTCCTGAGTCTGCTTTCGGAATGAATCCGGGGGCTTGTATCCTGAATGCTTTCGGTCAGTATCATCTGGAGGTTGAAGGGGAAGATTTTTATATTGATTTATTGTTTTATCATTTACGTTTGCGGTGTTTTGTGGTAATTGATTTGAAGGTGGAAGCGTTTAAGCCGGAGTTTTCTGGGAAGATGACTTTTTACGTTTCGGCGGTGGATGATTTGCTAAAACACCGGGATGATATGCCGACTATTAGAATGATTTTATGTAAAAATAAAAAGCAGAAGATTGTCGAATATGCTTTGCGGGATATGAATCAACCGATCGGCGTTTCGACTTATCAATTGCGGGAGGCTTTGCCAGAACAGTTACAGGGAAGTTTGCCGACTGTTGAGTAGTTAGAAGCTGAGTTAGAGGCGGTAGAATTGGAGATTGAGGAGGAACGATAAAAGGAGATCGCTACATTAAACCGCTAGATTAATGTTAAAAATGCCCTTAAATGCTATCAAAATAATTTTTAGTAAATTTGTCAGGTAGGTTCTAGAATAACGCACCGTACAAATTTACTAATTTGTTTAAGGATGCAAAAACTCTAAATGGTCTCCTGGAATCGATCGCAATTTTGCAGCCGAGCCTTGCACTTTCAACCTGCCGCGTTCTAACATGATAATCCAGTCGGCGCGATCGATCACTCGCGGCCTGTGACTGATAAAAATCGTCGTTTTCCCCTGCCGGTACATCAACAAATTTTCTAAGACTTCCGCTTCGCTTGCGGGGTCAAGCCCTGCGGTAGATTCGTCTAAAATCAATACGGGCGGGTTGTTGAGAATGGCGCGGGCGATCGCCAATCTCTGTCTTTGTCCGCCAGAAATATTCGCTCCAAACTCCCCTAAAACTGTTTGATATTTATCCGGCAATTGGCTGATAAATTCATCCGCACCCGCAATTTTGCAGACTTTAACAATCTGTTCAAAGCTGATATCGGGACTGCCCAATCGAAAATTTTCGAGAATCGATCGGCTCCAAAAATGCGCTTCTTGAGGAACCAAAACCACCTGCTGTCTCAGACTGTCGAGAGACAAATCCTGCAAGTTGTAACCGCCAATTCTAATATTACCAGATTGCAGCGGATACAGACCGGCAATTACTTTAGCTAGGGTACTTTTTCCGCAGCCGGAATAGCCGATCAAAGCAATTGCTTGACCGCCGGGAAACGTGACGGAAAAATTTTCCAGCAAGTCGAGTCTGCCGGGGTAGTGAAAACTCACACCCTTGCAAACAATACCGTCGCGATCCTGAACGGTTACAAAAGGTTTATTCGTATCGTTTTTAGTTTCCGGTTCAGCGTCGATGACTTCCGAAAGCCTTTGAGTTGCTGTCTGGACGCGAGTCATTTCATCCGAAAATCCGACTAAGGAGTTCACCCAAGTAGTAACGTTTTGATTCATGCTAATAAACGCTAGCAACTGACCGATACTCAATACCTTGTCAATCACTAAACCGCTCCCAAGCCACAGCAGAGTAATGCTGCCAGCCGAAGCAACAAAACCCGAAAATATATTGTTGAGAATGCCAATTTGTGTAGTGCGAAAAGTGAGCTTTGCTAAGCGACCGAAGCGGGTTTGAAATTCTTCCCAAAGTTGCTGACCGCTGCTAGTAGTTTTGACGGTCAGCGCGCCTTTAAAAGTTTCTACTAAAACGCCTTGAGTTTCTGCTTCTAGGACAAATAAACTGCGCGTTTTGTGCTGCAATACGGGCAGAAACACGACTGTAGAGGCAGTCATTAGCACAGCAATTACTGTAGCTGCCAGCGTCAGTTCCTTGCTGTAAAACAGCATAAAAATAAAAGAAACTACAGCTATAAAAAATTGACTGGGCAAGCTGATAGCGACTTGAGAAACTAATTTATTGATTTCTTGGATATCTTGTAATCTACTGACGATTTCGCCGCTGCGTCTGGTTTCGTAAAAACTCAAAGGCAATCGCAGGAATTTGCGCGCAAATTCCATCACTAATCCCAATTCTAAACGCTGGGAGAATTGAGCGATCAAGTTGGACTGTACCAATCCTAAACTGCTGCTAAACAGGTTCATAACTATAACTGCGATCGCCACGCTCGCCAGGAGTTGTCTGTCGCCCCGCACCAGGATGTCGTCGGTGAGCAGTTGAACTAGAAAAGGCGAAGAAATCGACAGCAAGCCCAACACTGCATTCAGCAAAAATGCTTCCATTAAAATCTGGCGGTAAATCCCAATCCGGCGCATCCATTTTTGTAAGGAATTGGCGGGGGGTTGACCGTCTGCTGCGGCAAAAAATCTTTGCGGATCGGGTTCTAGTAGCAAGCACAGCCAATCTGTCCAAGCTGCTGCTAATTCTGCTTTAGAAACGTAGCGCACACCGACAGCCGGATCGCCGATCGCATATTTGTTGCCCTGTTTGCCGTACAAAACAACCCAGTGATAGCCGTTCCAGTGAATAATCATCGGTAGAGGGGCATCATCGAGCTTGTCTAAAATTGCAGCGGCTGCTCGCACAGATCGAGCATTAAAGCCGATCGCCTCAGCACCTTGTTTCAAGCCCAGTAAAGTCGTCCCTTGCTGGCCCGTACCGACCAATTCTCGCAAGCGGCTAATTGTAAAATTCTGTCCGTAAAATTTGGCGATCGAAGCCAGACAAGCCGCACCGCAATCTTCTTCGCTCTGCTGGAGCACAACCTGATATTTCAGAGAATTATTTGTTTTTCCGTAGAATGGTATTCCGGGGAAAAATGGGATGTTTTTTAGCATTTTTTCAAATGAGTAGAGCCTAAAGCACAATACCCACCGCCGCCTGGCCAATCAGCAAAAAGCACCCATAAAATTATGGGCGATCGCTTTCTTCACAGTTCTCTAAATGAATTAACGGAACTTAAACAAAAAATGAGTTCGATATCGGGGAAGAACTAGGGCGTGTTTTCTTGCCTCGTTGTCTTCTAGATACGGGCGATCGCAGGCAGGTGTGTTTTTGCCACAACCCCCGCATTCAACAGCAAAAACTCTTCAAACGGATTGCAGCCAGAGGAAAGACTTCTGTAGATTGGTTTTTTGGCTTCAAACTCCATCTGGTTTGCAATGACGGAAATTAACGGGATTCAAGCCTCGCCCTTCTAAGGCGATTTTCGTCTTTGATGTACTGCTTCAAAACTTCAATTGGTGCGCCTCCCACAGAAACGGTAAAGTAACTGGGACTCCACAAAGATTCTGGGTGGGGCTTCTTGTATCCAGCTTGTCCGTAACGGCGACTAGATACGCATTTGAGGGCGTTTACTATTTGTGAAACAGACAGCTTGGGCGGGTATTCAATCAGTGCGTGAACGCGATCGCCTTCGCCGTTGAATTCTAATATCTGAAAATTCATCTGTTGAGCTACTTCTCGGAAAGATTTTTCGACCAAATCCAGCCCATCGTCCGTGAATACGGGCTTTCGATATTTTGTTACGCAGACCAAGTGAATCCTCAAGTCTGTAACGCTATGCCTTTCCCTTCTATACATGGTTTTCGTTTATGCAGACCAACCTGTAATACCAAATAAATACTAACTAAGTTTAACAGGATGAAGGCACGATAACAGGATAATTTTTATCTCAATACATAATAAACAAAATGTGTAGCACCACTTGCATAAATATTTTGTTACGCAGACCAAGTGGATCTTCAGGTCTGTAACGCTATGCCTTTGCCTTATATACATGGTTTTTGTTTATGCAGACCAACCTGTAATACCAAATAAATACCAGCTCAGCTTAACAGGATGAAGGCACGATACCTGTACAAACTTTATCCAAATAATAAGAAATGTGTAGAACCCCTTGCATAAAATCTGTTCAGTATGTTTTTATGACTTTCAAGTTCTTGGTATAGCCGTACACAACCAGCAGCTAGCCAATTTAAACGATCGCCGGTCATCCTAAGTTCCCTAGTTTGGCAAGCATAGGATTGTGCAGTAATACAACTAATCCCTAGGGTTCAACAAACTGTCCAGCTCGTTTTTTTTCAAAGACTAAAATTCAAGCAGCCTGCTTGTCATACCTCATATTAAAGGTGAAAACGCAGCTATCAATAGGTGTAAGAAAACAACTCTATGCTGATTACTGTTTGGATGGAATAAATACGTTTAAATGCTAGATACATTAAGTACGCTCTCCCAGGGAGATAGTAGTATTTGTATTGCCGTTTTGGATGGTCCTGTTGACCAAAATCATCCTTGCTTTCAAGGCGCAGACCTAACGTATCTGCCCACCTTAGTTAAAGCGGATGCCCAGATCGGTGGCAATATGTCCACCCACGGAACCCACGTTGCCAGCATTATCTTTGGGCAACCGGGCAGTCCGGTGCAGGGGATAGCTCCCAAATGCAAGGGGATAATTGTGCCAGTCTTCGCCGACGATCGCCTCAAAACTTCCCAGCTAGATTTGGCTAGGGCGATCGAGCAAGCAGTCAATGCCGGCGCCCACGTGATCAACCTCAGTGGCGGTCAACTGACCGACTATGGCGAGGCCGATGGCTGGTTGCAGAATGCCGTCCGTCTGTGCCGAGAGAACAACGTCTTGCTCGTCGCTGCGGCTGGCAACAATAGTTGCGATTGCTTGCACGTACCCGCTGCGTTGCCCTCTGTGCTAGCGGTCGGAGCGATGGATGCTAATGGCAAACCCCTAGACTTTAGCAACTGGGGCGAAGCCTACAAAGACCAAGGCATCCTTGCCCCAGGTAAGGACATCCTGGGAGCTAAACCGGGCGGTGGCACCGACCGCCTGAGCGGTACGAGCTTCGCCACTCCGATTGTCTCAGGTGTAGCAGCCGTGCTGCTGAGTCTTCAGCGGGAGCAGGGAGAAACCCCCGACCCCCAAAAAATTCGTCAAGTGTTGTTGCAGAGTGCCTTACCCTGCGACCCTGACTTGCCAGAAGAAACCCGTCGGTGTCTGGCGGGCAGACTGAACATCCCTGGAGCCATAACGTTATTAAAAAAAGGAGGAAATATGTCTGAGAATTTCGCATCGGTGGGTGCATCAGAAGTAGAAGCAGCAGGCTGCGGTTGTGGTGGCGGCTTAACCAACGCCAGTGAAACAACTGCCGCCGCCGATGGAGGGCAACCGGCTCCTAGTTTGGTTGCTGCTGGAGCCAAGCCAGGAGCGGCGGAGGCTGTCCCTAGCAACACCCCCAACTTGCAAAACTTGATGCAATCGTTTCCTACACCTGTAACCCAACCACCAATGATGCCCAACTTCACTGCTAACTCCGTCACCGCCAGCCAAGCCCCCAGCGAACTTCCGGAGCTCGGTCAGATTGTTTATGCCCTAGGAACCCTCGGCTACGACTTCGGGAGCGAAGCCCGCCGGGACTCGTTCAAGCAACTGATGCCGCCGTTTGACATAGGGGGAGGGGTGATGGTGCCGGCGAACCCCTACGACGCCCGTCAGATGGTGGACTACCTGGGCGAGAATATTTCTGAGGCGCGATCGCTCATTTGGACGCTTAACATTGAACTGACTCCCGTCTATGCGATCGACCCCACCGGACCCTTCGCCGCTGAGTCCTACCGCGCTCTCCACGAACTGCTATCCGGTCAAATCCAACCCGAAAACGATGCCGAATACGTTGAGCGCGTCAGCATACCGGGCATCTTGACCGGGCGCAAAGTCAAGCTCTTCTCCGGTCAAGTTGTCCCGGTAATTGAACCCCAAACCACCCGCGGCATCTACGGTTGGAAAGTCAACAGCTTGGTCAGCGCAGCGATGGCAGCGGTACAAGCTGAAGACGGCACTGCTGACGAAGACCGCATCCGCAACACCTTAGATGGCTTCCTCAACCGCATCTACTACGACCTCCGCAACTTGGGAATCACCTCCCAAGACCGCGCCCTCAACTTTTCCGTCACCAACGCCTTCCAAGCCGCCCGAACCTTCAGCGAAGCGGTTGCCGTCGGCATGGAACTCGACAGCATTACTGTTGAGAAAAGTCCCTTCTGTCGCATGGATAGCGACTGCTGGGATGTGAAGTTGAAGTTCTTCGACCCTGAAAACAACCGCCGTGCTAAGAAGATTTTCCGCTTCACCATTGATGTCAGCGATCTGATTCCGGTCACGTTGGGCGAAGTTCGTTCTTGGTCTTCACCGTATTAAAGGGCAATAGAATTGGGGTGAGAGTGCCACAACAAAATGCACTCTCGCCAAGACATCTAGATTTGTTCACCCTATCTATACGGAGAATCCTCAACCATGCGACTTCCTATATTGTCTCCCCCCGTCAAACGGCCTCATTTCATCCAGCCTGCGCTGTGCGTGGATGTGGAAGATGGTCTTACCGAGGATTTGGTGCATATTCGGATGGATCTGCTCCATGGCGCTAACTATAACGATCCTTCAGCCTATGCCAACCGCAGTTTCAACCAAGTGATGCACTCTAGTGCCAGCCAGAGTGCAGCCAGCCAGGGCTGGGGCGGCTTTGGCGGCATGGGACGATTTTATTAATGAGCCACTGATAAGCCCCCAATCACGATGCCTCAGCAAACTGAAACCCTATGGCAAATTGGTCAAGCTGGTAAAGGAGGTCAGGAGTTTTCGCAGGTAGGCGGCTGGCAAGAGGAATTTACCTACGTTGTTGGGTCAGATCCAGACCCGATTAACCAGCCCCAGATGCCATCGTTGCTCGTGGTTCCCGGTCGCAAGACCAAACCGCAGAGCAAAGGAAAGCAGCTTTTTTCCACCGACAAACTGAATATCCAATTCACCCTTGCCCAAAGCTACAGCACAGGCGAACTTACGCTCTTTTACAACTTTTTTGGATCTCAAGTTGACACCCTCTGGGTTGATGGCGAGCCAGTGACCGAACTCGTCGGGGTCGGGTCAGGCAAGCCAACCAAAACCCAGATTCCCTTGCCAGCCCTCAGCGCTGGGCAACATACCCTGACCCTGACTACCGATCGAGGGTTGGGAGATGGTGCACACCGGATCGACTACCTCAAGTTAGAGGGAGTTGTGGCCCCCCAGCAACCGCAAACCCTCCAAACACCCGAAACACCCAAGGAAACTAAGGAAACTAAGGAAACTATGGCTAATGAGAAAAAGGAAACGGTGGCTAAGGAGAAAACAGAAGTAACACCCTCGGAAGTCTCCCCCACCCCTGAAGAGAAAAAGTCTTACGTGCCTACTTCCCAGACAGGGCTTTCAGATTATGCCTTCTGGTGCGAGTACGCCGAGAAGCAAGCCAAGAAGTCACAGAAACACCCTAAACCCTTCCGCCGGGGCCGCATCTGGACCTAATCCCTAGCCTGTCTTGTTATCGTCCACTTCATGACTGACTGTTCGCTCTATGCAATCCACCACACTCCTCCAAATTAAGCCCCACTTTCATGTCGAGGCGATCGAGCCAAAGCAAGTCTACCTGCTTGGCGAACAGAGCAACCACGCCCTCACCGGGCAACTCTACTGCCAAATCGTGCCTCTGCTGAACGGGGAACACACCCTGGAGCAGATTGTCGAAAAACTTGATGGGGAAGTCCCGGCGGAATACATTGACTATGTGCTCGATCGCCTCGCAGAGAAAGGCTACCTAACCGAGGTAGCCCCGGAACTATCCTCGGAAGTGGCGGCATTTTGGAGCGAGTTAGGGATTGCACCCCCCCTTGCCGCGCAGGGGCTACAGCAGCCGGTCACGCTGACAGCGGTGGGCGACAACATCAGTGAAGTAACCCTTGCTGCCCTGGCAACTGCCCTGCGGGACATGGGCATTCCGGTGCAAAACCCCACAGACGCGGATTCCTCAGCGGCGCTCAACATCGTTTTGACCGATGACTATTTGCAGCCGGAACTAGCTGCCATCAACAAGCAGGCTCTGGAGCGCCAGCAAACTTGGCTGCTAGTCAAGCCGGTGGGCAGTGTCCTCTGGTTGGGCCCAGTGTTTGTTCCCGGAAAGACAGGGTGTTGGGGCTGTCTGGCTCATCGGCTGGGGGGCAACCGCGAAGTTGAGTCGTCGGTATTGCGGCAAAAACAAGCCCAACAGCAGCGCAACGGTCAAAACGGGAGTGTATTGGGCTGCTTGCCCACAGCGCGGGCGACACTGCCTTCGACCCTGCAAACGGGGTTACAGTTTGCCGCGACTGAGATTGCCAAGTGGATTGTCAAGCAACACGTCAATGCCACTGCACCGGGAACGGCGCTCTTCCCCACCCTGGACGGCAAGATTATCACCTTCAACCAGACAATTCTGGACTTCAAAAGCCATATCTTGATTAAGCGGCCGCAATGTCCGACCTGTGGAGACCCCAAAATTTTGCAGCGGCGAGGGTTTGAACCGCTGAAGCTGGAATCGCGCCGCAAGCAGTTCACCCGTGATGGCGGTCATCGCGCCACGACGCCAGAACAGACGGTGCAGAAATACCAGCACTTGATTAGTCCGGTGACGGGAGTCGTAACAGAACTGGTGCGGATTACTGACCCAGCTAATCCCCTGGTGCATACCTACCGAGCGGGGCACAGCTTCGGCAGCGCCACCACCCTGCGGGGACTGCGCAATACCCTGAAACACAAGAGTTCTGGCAAGGGCAAGACCGATAGCCAATCTAAAGCGAGTGGTTTCTGTGAAGCAGTGGAGCGCTATTCTGGCATCTTTCAAGGAGACGAACCCCGCAAGCGGGCAACCCTGGCGGATCTAGGAGACTTGGCGATTCATCCAGAGCAAAGTTTGTGCTTTAGCGATGAGCAGTATGCCAACCGGGAGAGCTTGAACGCGCAAGCAACGGTGGCTCACGATTGGATTCCCCAGCGGTTTGATGCGAGTCAAGCCATTGACTGGACTCCGGTGTGGTCGTTAACAGAGCAGACCCATAAGTATCTGCCTACAGCGATGTGCTACTACCACTATCCCTTGCCCCAAGAACATCGCTTCTGCCGGGGTGACTCCAACGGTAATGCTGCCGGGAACACCCTCGAAGAAGCTATTCTGCAAGGGTTTCTGGAACTGGTGGAGCGCGACAGTGTGGCGCTGTGGTGGTACAACCGCTTGAGGCGTCCGGCGGTGGACTTGACGAGCTTTGATGAGCCGTATTTTGTTCAGTTGCAGCAGTTCTACCGGGAAAATGACCGAGATCTGTGGGTGCTGGATTTGACTGCCGACTTGGGAATTCCAGCTTTTGTCGGGGTGTCGAATCGGAAAACGGGAAGCTCGGAACGATTGATTCTCGGCTTTGGGGCGCACCTCGACCCCACTATTGCCATCATCCGCACCCTCACAGAGGTTAACCAAATTGGCTTGGAACTGGACAAAGTGCCAGACGAGAACCTGAAAAGCGACGCAACGGATTGGTTACTCACTGCGAAGCTGGCGGATCATCCCTATCTGGTTCCTGATGCCGCGCAACCCCTCAAGACGGCCCAGGATTACCCCAAGCGTTGGAGTGATGATATTTACACCGATGTCCTCACCTGCGTAAACATTGCCCAACAAGCGGGACTGGAGACCTTGGTCGTGAATCAAACCCGACCGGACATTGGTTTGAATGCGGTCAAGGTGACAGTGCCAGGAATGCGGCATTTTTGGTCGCGGTTTGGGTCGGGGCGGCTCTATGACGTGCCGGTGAAGCAGGGGTGGCGAGATGAACCGCTCGCTGAGGCGCAGATGAACCCCACACCGATGCCATTTTAAGTATTTTTAAAGTTTGCGGGCGACTCGCTTTCGCTACGTACCGGATGTCGCCCGACGAAGCTTCTTCTCACGAAGAAGGGGACTGGCCCACCCCAACGGGTCAATAAACTCAGCAACAAAATGAGGATTATTCCCATGAATAAGAAGAACATCCTGCCTAAACCAGGCAAACCCGTGATCCGTGGCATCAGCGGTAAACTCCCCAGCCACTTGGCTGAACTCTCTGAGGAAGCTCTCGGTGGCGCTGGTGCGGAAGCATCTATCGTCCCCTGTATTTGTTCCTACGATGGTGCGGAAGCATCTATCGTCCCCTGTATTTGTTCCTACGATGGTGCGGAAGCATCTATCGTCCCCTGCATCTGTTCCTACGATGATGGTGATGCCTAAATCTCTCAGATTTGCGAATCGCCAGCAGATCGCGTCTAGAGCCTAGTCCAGATTCGGTAACATTGCAGTTTACTGTCCTAAATACCAGAACTAAAGGGTGCTAGGCTTTAGGCTAGAGACGAGGCCCAAGAGGTTTAGATAGCAAACTTTTTATAAAGTGTTGTGTTCCTTCTTCGGTCTCGTCTTTTGTGTTCAAGATGCACTCAAGCTCCTAACCCAGTCATTCAGATTTTTCTTTGTGCGAGTTATCTTTATCGAAAACCATGCAGAATAATTCAATTAGTCCTAGTGTTCCTACTAAGTCCAACCTGACACCCGAAGTCGAAAACGTTCGTGCTTTTTATAACAAAAATTCTATCAACTTCAGTCGGATGGTTCCCGATCCGGTAGCTAGATCGCATAACCTTAGCCTAGCGGCTCGTATGGGGATACAGCCCGGAAACTATATCTTTGATGCTGGTTGTGGTGCGGGAATCCCTGCGATTCATATTGCCCAGTCGTTTCCGGGCACGCGGATTGAGGGGATAACGATTTCTGAGGTGGAAGCGGCAGAAGCTCAAATTCGGATTGCCCAAGCCAACTTGGTCGATCGGGTACGGGTGCAAGTGGGTGATTTTCATGCGCCACCGTTTCCCGACGAAGTTTTTGATGTGGTGTTTTTCAACGACAGCATCAAGTATTCTAATCGAGTACCTCAAGTCCTTGCCGAAGCCAAGCGCGTGCTGCGTCCGGGGGGAACCTTATACATCACAGGTTTGTTTGTTAAAGAGCCACCTCTTTCTCCGCTAGAGCAACGATCGTTTGATGAAATCAACCAGCAAGAAATGCAAGGCAGCCATGTTATTCCTCTGAAGAACTTGGTTGAGTTGGTCGAGCAGGCGGGTTTCCAAGCCATTGAATATGACGAAAACCAAACGGTTAAGATGCCAGCACTCGGTTTGCGCCTAGCTTCTGCGAATTTATTGCACCCGCATCTACCTGTATTTTTTGGTGATATTAAAGCGGTAAAACCTGCAAGAGCGATCGCTCAAAATCGAAGACAACCTTCTGGTGTGACCTCCAGTCTTACTCGGAATCGTCATGAAGAAAATTTACGTTACATTGAAGATCACAAACAAATTTTTGACATTGAAAATTCCTATCTATTAAATTTATTTGAAGAATTTGTCGGAAAACAACAGAAAGATCAAGGTGGTTCTATTGCCTGCGGTTGCAATATTGAAAAAGATCGTAGTTATCCAGCTCGCTTTTATTACTGTTTTGAAAGTTTACCCTCTAATCCAGCAGCGAAATTACTCGATTTGGAAGCGTTTCTATCCTTCTGTAATCACATAGAAAAAAGACCAGAATTTAGGATTAATCGTTGGTTACTTCAGCAGTTTTTAGCTACAGGCCTAGATCCTTCTAAGATACTGAATATGAGTTTTGGTATCGATGTTCGTCCAGAACCAAGGCATTCACGGATTAAGTTGTATCTTCTCATCAGAGATTATCCTGAAAAGATAGCAATTGCGACAGCACTTTGTGGAGAACTGCGCGATTGGGAGAAACTAATTGTCAATGGGACGTTATTGGTTGGATTTGACTTTTTCTTTGACAATCGAGCTGCTGTAGAAGTTTATCCCACGTTCTACCCAGCCGACCTCCAGCGCCCAGATGTTCAAGCGTATTTAACTTCGACACTGCCTGCAAAAGCACTTACCCTAATTGATCAGAGTAAGTGGTTTCAAATCGGTATTAGCGACGAGAACGATAGTGATGTTCTCTATTTCAATTCCGTCAAGTCTCCCAACAGTTTTGTTGGCAAACTGGGGAATGAGATGGTTAAGCAAGTTCAGGCTCACTATCAAAATCGAGTCTTTCACGATCTCTACATTGGTATTCCTGAATCTGAGTTTTCTGGTGAGTCAATTCAGAGAGCTAAGATGTACTACATGATGAATGACTTGATGAACAAGAAGGGAGCGTGATGAAGATAGACTCTAGATCAACTCTGAATGAGTTCATATACTTCGCATTAGATACTTACAAACTGTTTCATGATAAATATGAATATGACGATCAATTCTGTGTTTTCACATGATTATCTACGAGAGCAGCGCCTTCGGTTCATGCGGACTCATCGAGATGCTTTCGATGTAGAACCTAGTTTTCCGATCCCTCTCTTTGAAGAAGCTGTTCTTGCAATAGAAGGTCCCTGTGGTGTTGAGCCTACTTGCAACGTTGAAGGCGATCTCTTATTCGCAGGAGATTTTCAAGTCTCTAACTACGGACATACTTGGCCTAGATCGCTGATCGATGCCTCAAATTTTTTAGATAAAGTTGAACGCAGAATAGACGTTAAAATCAATCGTGACTTGCTCGATCGGTTTTCAGTACTATATATCGGCTCTAGCAAAATCGAAAATAACACTATAGGCATTGACTTACGTCCGACTCTTCAGGATTCTGCGATCAAGATATATATGCACATTAATCATGGGGAAGGTAACGAAGATTTAGTGCTGAGTGCGATCGCACTTGATGGTGCTAAATATTCGGCTGAGTTGACAGAAGTCTTAATTAAAGATGTTGTTGTGATTGGATTTAATCTTTTCTTGGATGGTCGTAGTAACATAGAAATATTGGCGGGCTCTCCAGGAGAAAAATATCAACTTCAAGGAAATTTCGGAAGATATCTCGATGCCTACATACGCAAAAATTTTTCACGTAAAGTAAATTATATGTTTAATGTTTCAGATTTCATAACGGCGAGTTTTTCTAGACAAAAGATAGATCCAGCCTTCCATTTTCACTTTTTTGATATCAAAGACATACCAAAATATTTTGCGTTCAATAGCTTGGGCGATAAGATTTATGACTTTTGTCAGAGTCAGGACTGCGTTACCTATGCTGGTGTAACGGCCAAAGAGAGAGATTTGGAAAATAGTCGATTGGAAAACTATAGTTTTTTTTACAACCAAAGTGATACATGTCAACGGGATATAGAAAGAGGTCAATTGGCGAAATTTGCTTCGTAAAGTGAGTCATTTGTGCTTGTCGATCCTGCTGCGACTAATCTTCAAACAAAATACCGATCCCGATCGCTTCACCGATCGCTGCTGTCATTGATTCACTGCCCAATCATCGTTTCCCATTATCCACTACCATGATTGCTCATCCCTTCGCTGTTTCCCTCAACCCCAATATCCAAGTTGAAAGTACCGACGACCACTACACCCTGCACTCGGCAGAATCCGATCCGACTGCTTTGCTAACCCTAGCCACAACGCCCGGAATCGGTATTGCTCTCGATCGTCTCAAGGCAGGCAACACCACCCCCGACTCACTGGTGCAAGGGTTAGCCGAACTCGATGGTCGGGCAGCCGGGGAACAGTTCGGGCGGATGCTACAACAATTGGATGAGCGGGGTTGGTTGAGTTACGCCGTGTTGCCGCTGGCAGTGGCGGTTCCGATGGTGGACTCTGCCGAGTTGAATCTGACCGAACCCTACTGGACACAAACCCGTCTCACTCTCTCCCGCTTTGCCTATCAGCATTCCTACGACGGCACTATGGTGCTGGAGTCCCCCCTCTCGAAGTTTCGGATTAAACTCCTCGACTGGCGGGCAAGTGCGCTGCTGGCTCAACTCGCCCAGCCCCAATCCTTAGCGACACTAACGCCACCGCCCTACCTGGGACCAGAAACCGCTTATCAGTTCCTCAACCTGCTGTGGGCAGCGGGATTTCTGACGGCTGACCCTGAACCCTCCTCGCTCCAGCTTTGGGACTTTCACAACCTGCTGTTCCACAGCCGCAGCCGCTTGGGTCGCCATGACTATCCAGGAGAAGATATTAACATTGAGCAGTGGTCTGATTTTCCGGTGGTCAAACCGGCTATGAGCGATCGGATTGTGCCGCTGCCGCGTCCGAACTTGGCAGCGTTGATGAGTAACGATGCTACGTTAACAGCCGCGATCGAAACGCGGAAATCGATTCGAGAATACGACGAGGCACATCCAATCACCATAGAACAACTCAGCGAACTGCTGTATCGCAGCGCCCGTGTCAAAGACATTCTTCGAGTGGAGGAGTGGTTTGGTGAAAATTGGCGGGAAAAAATTTGTTTTGATGCGGATATTAATTATGGTGAGTTGAGCCGTCGTCCTTATCCTGGCGGCGGAGTAATGTATGAGCTAGAAATTTATCCGGTGGTGCGGCGATGTGAAGGCTTAGATACAGGTTTATATCACTACGACCCATTGAACCATCAACTCGAGCAGATTATTCCGGCAGAAAGCGATATTTTCTCTCGGTCAGGTTATGAGTTTCTCAACAACCTACCAAGCTTTTGGGGAAAACCACAAGTCCTTCTCGTGGTTACAGCGCGGTTTGGACGGCTGTTCCGCAAGTATCGCTCCTTTGCCTATGCGTTATTGCTGAAACACGTCGGAGTGTTGCAGCAAAATCTCTATCTAGTGGCAACGAATATGGGTCTGGCTCCCTGCGCGTTGGGGGCTGGAGATAGCGATGGTTTTGGACAAGCAGCAGGTTTGGATTATGTGGAAGAGTCGGCGGTAGGTGAGTTCATGTTGGGCTCGCTGCCGAAGCGGGATGTGCAAGCGAGTGGAGTTGAGTCAGTTCAAGAAGTTGACCCCTCCGATGAGTCTGCGGAGGTAGCAGTCTCGGAGAGTACGGTTGAATCGGATAGGGGTGAGGCGGAACCTGAGCCTGCTGAGGTTGGGTTTCGTTCCTCAACTCAACCTACATCTGAACAAGATGTTGGGTTTCGTTCCTCAACCCAACCTACAGAATCGACGGAGGCAACAGAGGCAGCGGTTTCGGTGAGCGAGGCTGAATCTGTATCCCAGACAACGACTGAAGTCATGGACTCAGAGGCTTCCGAGAGTGAAGTGGAATCGGATGTTGTAGTGAATGAAACTGAATCAGCGGCTATTTCAGCCAGTGGGGTTGAGAGTTCAGCAACCCAACTCCCGGCAGCGCTCCATCCTCACGACCTTGACGATCGCATCCCTGGACTCGCCCACCTACGCAACCAAACCCTAGGCGATCCCCGCATCACGATTGTGGTGATTGAAGGCAACCCCGACCACTCCCTGTCCTGTTTCCAGAGCCCTGAAATTTCTAAAGTCTTTCCTTACTGGGAGGATGCTCCAGAGCCGATTTCCGCAGAAGAGTACGCAACCTTCCGAGCCATTGAGGATAGCGATCGCCCGAAACAGGAAAAAGAAGCAGCACTCAAAGAGGCTTTTTCGGAACCGCTTAGAGGCCGTCTTAAAATCGATGACCATACTTCCCACGTCACCAGCATCATCGTAGGTCAAGAGAACACCCCTTCTGCTGGTATTGCTCCCCACTGTCGCCTGATTAATCTGCCGCTTAACACCACAGGGATTCAGGAAGAATTTATCTCTCCCCTAAACCTAGCTCGTGCCTTTGAGCTAGCCCTAGATTTGGGGGCAAATATCATTCACTGTGGAATCTGCCGCCCCACCCAAACCGGCGAAGGGGAAGAGCTATTCGCTCAAGCCGTAAAGAAGTGCTTGGATAACAACATTCTGGTCGTCGGGCCAGCGGGTAACGGTTTGGGTGAATACTGGTGTCTGCCGGGTGTATTGCCAGGAACCCTGCCTGTAGGAGCAATGGATCTAGGCAGTCCACCCGCCCACTACAGCAACTGGGGAGGCAATTATACCGAAGAGGGGATTATGGCTCCTGGTGACGACATTTGGGGAGCGCAACTGGCAACCGAGAAACCCAGACTCAGAACGGGAACCAGTGGAGCCGCCCCCATCGTGACCGGAATCTCGGCGCTGCTGATGAGTTTGCAACTGCAAGAGGGCAAACCCGTCGATGCTGAAGCCGTCCGAACGGCACTGCTCAAAACCGCAATTCCCTGCGACCCAAAGGTTGTAGAAGAACCGGAACGCTGTCTGCGCGGCTTTGTCAATATCGGCGGCGCAATGAAGCTGCTGTTTGGGCGACCCTCCTTCACCATTTCCTTCGCGGGCGATCGAGTGACCCGCACGGAACGGGCCGGCTATGCCATGCCTACCGCTACGGTTGCCCCGACAAGCATCGCAGCCGCTATGACAGACACTGCCGTTAGCCCAGCCCTGCAACCCGCCACCCCTGCCACACTAACCGAGGCATCCGTCACCGCCGCCGCGACTCCCGCAGACACAGGCACTGTCGAAGCCAGCACCGCCTTCTCTGGCAACGTTTACGCCCTAGGGACGATCGGCTACGACTTTGGGGATGAAACCCGCCGCGACACTTTCCAACAACAGATGGCTCCCGCCGAAGTCAACGGCATTATGGTGCCGCCAGACCCCCACGATCCTCGCCAGATGGTCGAACACCTCGATCGCAACCCCGATGAAAGCCGTTCCCTGATCTGGACATTGAACCTCGATGGAGACACGATATATGCCCTAGAGTCAAAGGACGGGGATGTCTACGAGATGTTTGTGCTGATGTTGGCGGGGCAACTGGAGCCAGAAGCCAGCGATGAATTTGTAGAACGGATCAGCATACCCGCCCGACGCACCAAGCGCACGGTAGAACTTTTCTCCGGTGAGGTTGTGCCTGTAGTGACGGTACCTAACGTGCGGGGAATGTACGGCTGGAAAGTCAATACCCTGGTGAACTCGGCGATGGCGGCAATCTCCCGTCAGGTGGACGAAGCCCAAGAACCCCTCGTGCGACAGGCTCTGATAGCCTTCCTCAACCGAGTCTACAACGATCTTCGCAATGTGGGGCAGACTTCGCGCGATCGCGCCCTCAACTTCGCCGCCACCAACATCTTCCAAGCCGCTGTGACCTTTGCTCGGGCGATCGTCGATCGTCGTCAACTCGACACCATTAACGTCGAAAAAAGCCCGTTCTGTCGCCGAGACAGCGACTGTTGGGATGTCAAGCTGGTGTTCTACGACCCGGAAAGCAGTAGTCGGGCGCGCAAGGTCTTCCGCTTTACCCTTGATGTGGTACAAATGATGCCGGTGACTTTGGGTCAGGTGAGGAGCTGGTCAATCCCTGGTAAAGTGAGTTCAACGCACCGGTGACGGACTCACGCCACAAGAGTCGGTATGGCGTGAGCTTCTGGGCAATTCCAGAATTTCCTTGAACTGAGATCTTGCACCATTCTCAATTAGCCTTTCATGGGCGGGCGGGACGCCCAACCCCTACTCCCCACAAGAAAACTCACTCTTCGCTTCACAGGCCGGAAAGCCTGTGAAGCGAGAATGATGCAATATATCAGTTCAACGTACTCGTAATTTTATGAATAATCCTAATACCTTGGCGCGACTTAAGTTAAAGAGTTTTTATGAACAGGCATCTTGTCTGTTCCACAACCACAATTTGTATTACTAAGGCTCAATCAGTAAAAACATGGGAATAGAATTTAACCATTTATATGTTACTCTCGACACAGAAACGCTAGAGTCGATCGCCAAATCAGAGTTCATCAGCCAAGAATTCTGCACAATATCCAGAGATACCGTAGAAACTGATAAAGAGAGTTGGGCGGGAACTTATCTCAGGGGAAAACATAGCTATATTGAGCTTTTTGCTCCTGGGGGTGTGGAAGGGTTTAGGGAAGGTTTTTCGGGTATAGGTTTCAATAGTAAACAAGCAGGACAGATTGATATTGTAGATGAAAAGCTAAAATCCTTAGTAGCCCAAGAAACGTTTTCTGGTTTGCAAGTTCGTCAAACCGAAGATAGAAAAGTGCCCTGGTTTCATTATTTGGCGCTCCAATCAGAGACAGAACCCTTCAATGCGTGGTTGATGGAATTCCATCAGGATTATTTAGACTATAAAAACATCAAGCTTACCAGTGCTGGTTGCTTTGACCGTGCTGCTTATCTGAAAAACATTGCTACTTCCGAAACTTCTTTGTTTGACGACATTTCAGAAGTTCATCTGGAATTGACTTTAGCGGAACACGAGCAACTAGGATTACTACTTCGAGTCTTTGGCTGTGACTCATCTTGCGTAGCAGATATTACTACCTATCGTTCTCATGGTTTTACTTTACAAGTATCTCAGAAAGTTGCTCCCAGTTATCGAATTCGCAAGGTTGTTTGCACGATGAAGGCTCAAGTTCATCAGGAAAGAAAGTTCACTTTCGGTGATAATGCACGGTTAAATGTGGGTGGAGAGTTGGCAGTTTGGGAGTTTGGATAACTGAAGAAATAAGTTAAAAATTAAGGCTTTCTTAGACTAAACATGATACAGCATTTTTAGGTAAGTGAGGTACATAGCAAAGATAGAGGACAGTGGTTAATATTAATTCCAATGCTAAGCTGTTGCACATTTAAACTGTGATACAAGCATTGCCCTTATTTTTGATTTTGCGACCCCATTTAATTATTAATTGCCCTTCATTTAAGAGGCGGTGCAATAAATACTCTAGCTCTTCAATAGATGTAAAAAGTCGATTGGCAATATATTCTTTTGCCGAATGCCATACTAATTCAATTAAGTTATAGTCTGGGCTGTATTCGGGGAGGAATTCTATCCGGAAGATTAGGCATTTCTGTTCCAATTATTTTCAGGTACTCTTCTTTCTTATGAAAACTAGCATTATCCAGAACAATCACTATTTTTGCTCCTTTTTCAGCAAATTCTGAGGCTCGATCTCCTGCTGATACCCATTCATTGATTAGCTCTTTATAAAAGAGTTTTAGCACTAGATGAAAATTATATGAATTGCCTTTTTTGAGGAATTCTACCCACCTTTTTTTATCCGAATTCCTCACTCCTCCCATTACATTAACTCTGCCTTTTCTTCGGTCTCCTCTGACCTTTTTTCGGCTTCCTTTTTTACACCAGTTCTTTCTTCTGGTGACTCTTA